>JAGCVB010000132.1 GCA_017962585.1 Bacteroidales bacterium | reverse complement strand
TATGACGCCGCCAAGGAGGCCGAGGAGGCCGCCCGCAAGGCGTACGGCATTGCCACCCAGTCATTCAACCTGGGCCGCAGCACACTCACCGACTTGAACGATGCACAACTTGCCCTGACCCAGGCTCAGCTGGGGGTTTCCCAGGCCGTCTACAGCTTCGTGCTGGCAAAGGCTTCCCTGGAGCAGACCCTGGGCAAAGACTTTTCCAAAGAATAAAAACAGATGAGACATATGAATAAAGTTGTCAAGATAACAGTTCCCGCCCTCATAGCGCTTGCAGTATGCGCCTGCGGCCAGAAGAAGCCCGCACAGGATCCTATGATGATGGGTATGGGAGATCAGATACCCAAGGTGGAAACCTACGCCGCATCGTTCCAGGAGGTGCCTCAGGAAGAGGTCTATTCTTCTACCGTGCAGGCTTATGCGATAAACAACGTGGTTCCGCAGAGCGGCAACAGGATTGCCAGAGTTTATGTAGAAGTCGGTGACTTCGTGTCCAGGGGCCAGGTTCTGGCAGAGATGGACGCGGTGGGCCTCAACCAGGCCGCGCTCAAGCTGGCCAACGACTCCACTGAACTGGCGCGTCTGCGCGGCCTTTTCCTGGCCGGCGGCATTTCCCAGTCCGATTTCGAGGCCGTTGAACTGGCATACAAGGTAAGCAAGAGTTCTTACGACAACCTGCTGGAGAACACCGTGCTCCGCGCTCCTATGGGAGGCGTGATCACAGCCAGGAACTACGACAGCGGCGATATGTACGCAATGGCGTCCCCGATCTATGTCGTTCAGCAGATAACTCCTGTCAAGATCCTCGTGGGCATATCGGAGACCGACTACACCCGCATCAAGAAGGGAGACACCGTCCTGATTGACGCAGACGCCCTTCCGGGCAGGACCTTCGAGGGAAAGGTGAACAGGCTTTACCCCACCATCGACCCCGCTACCCACACTTTCACGGCCGAGATTCTGGTGACCAACTCCGACAGGGTTCTGCGTCCCGGAATGTACGTGCGCGTAAAAGTCACCTTCGCCGTGAACCACAGCATCGTGATCCCTGACAGCGCCGTCATCAAGCAGCAGGGTTCCGGACAGCGTTCGGTATATCTGCTCCAGCCTGACAATACCGTCAAGAGTGTTGTGGTGACGCTGGGAAGGCATTTTGACCAGAATTATGAGATCCTGGACGGACTCAAGGAAGGAGACATTGTTGTAACCAAGGGACATTCCGCCCTCAGGGACGGCTCGCAGGTAACGTTGTAGCATTATGAGCATTTACAGAACCGCCGTCAGAAACCCGGTCACCACGGCCCTCATCTTTATGGCATTCGTGGTGTTCGGCGTTTTCTCGCTGACAAGGATTCCCATAGCGCAGCTGCCGGAATTCGACTCCAACGTCATTATGGTGATGTCCTCCTATCCGGGCGCCAGCGCTTCGGATATAGAGCAGAACCTTACCAAGGCCTTGGAGAACTCCCTGAACGGTGTGGCGGACCTCAAGGAACTCACATCCCGTTCCAGGGAGAACATATCCATACTTACCCTTCAGTTCGAGTACGGAATTGACATTGACGAGGCCACCAACGACGTCCGCGACAAGCTTGATATGGTTAACACCTCGCTCCCCGACGGAGCCTCGGTGCCCACCATCTTCAAGTTCAGTGCGGACGATATGCCCATTATGATCCTCTCCGCCACCGCCGACCAGTCCCTCCCGGGTCTTGACAAGATCCTGGACGACAAGCTGGTCACTCCGCTTGCGCGTGTGTCAGGCGTGGGTACCGTGGGCGTTTCAGGAGCCCCCTCCCGTGAGATCCAGGTATATTGCGACCCCAATAAACTGCAGGCTTACGGCCTGTCTGTCAGCACCCTGTCTTCCATTATCGCTATGGAGAACAGGAACCTGCCTTCAGGAAACATCGACATAGGTTCCGACACCTACAACCTGCGCGTGCAGAAGGAGTTCAGCGACCCTTCCGAGCTCCTGGACATAGTAGTCGCCTCCGTCAACGGACGTTCCATCTACCTCAGGGACGTGGCAACCGTGATCGACGGTCAGCAGGAGCGCGAGCAGGAATCCTACACCAACGGAGTCCGCTCGGCGCAGATCACCATCCAGAAGCAGTCGGGAGCCAACACCGTAAACGTAATCAAGAACGTCAAGAAGAAGCTCGCCGACATCCAGAAGGAGCTTCCTACCGACATCGAGATCACCACCGTCATAGACTCTTCCGACAATATCATCAACACCATCCACTCCCTGGAGGAGACCATCCTGATCACCTTCATAGTGGTTATGCTGGTGGTGTTCATTTTCCTGGGCAGATGGAGGGCCACGTTCATCATCGTGCTTTCCATCCCTATAGCCCTGCTGGCTTCGCTGGTATACCTGCTTGCTACAGGCAACTCCCTGAACATTATCTCTATGTCGGCCCTGTCCATTGCCATAGGTATGGTGGTGGATGACGCCATAGTGGTGCTGGAGAACGTCTCCACGCACCTTGAAAGGGGAGAGAAGCCCAAGGAGGCCGCCGTGCTGGCCACTTCCGAGGTGGGCATCTCCGTCATCGCATCCACCCTGACTATGCTCTGCGTGTTCCTGCCCCTTACTATGATCAAGGGAATGGCCGGAATCATGTTCAAGCAGCTGGGATGGATAGTGAGCCTCATTATGATAGTGTCCACGACGGCCGCCCTTACCCTGGTGCCTATGATGTGCTCCCAGATCCTCAAGGCGGGTCCCAAGACCGGCAAGCTTCACAATGCCATCTTCGGACCCATCAACAAGGCTCTGGACGCCATATCCAACTGGTACGCAAAGATAATCGGATGGGCTACCGTACACCGCAAGATCACCATCCTCGGAGCCTTTGCAGTGTTCCTGGTGACACTCATCACCCTTGCCCCGGGCCTTACCACCGAGTTCTTCCCCACCAGCGACGGAGGCCGTCTTATGGCTACGATAGAACTCCCTGCAGGTACCGCCCAGAGCGTCACCGCAGATATGGCTTCCCGACTGTACGAGCAGATTTCGGCTGAGATTCCCGAGATCCAGATTATGAGCCATACCTTCGGCGCTGCGGATACGGACAACACCTTTGCCAGTATGCAGACCAACGGTACCAACGTGCTCTCGCTGAACATCAACGTGGGCAGTATGGAAGACCGTGAAAGAAGCACGGCAGATATAGCCGCGCAGTTGCGCTCCATCATAGCCCGCTTCCCCGAAGTCCGCAAGGCCAACGTCCGAGAGGGCGGTATGGCTATGGGAGCAGGTTCCACGGTGGAGATAGAGATCTACGGATACGATTTCGACGCCACCGACCGTGTGGCTCGCGCCGTGCAGGAGCAGATGCTCCAGAATCCAATCTTCGCCCAGGTGCTCCTCAGCCGTGACGAGTACAACCCTGAATACCAACTTGATCTCGACCGCACCAAACTGGCTCTCAACGGCCTCAATTCCACCACGGTAGGTCAAGCCTTCAGTGCCGCGATGAGCGGTTCCGTGGGCTCCTTCTACAGGGAAGAAGGTGAGGAGTACAGCATCAGGGTGCGCTACGCCCCCGAGTTCAGGACCAGCGTGGACGACATAGGCAACATAGTTGTCTACAACGCCGCCGGCCGTCCCATCAGGATGAAGGAACTGGGCACCGTGATAGAGACCAGGGTGCCTCCTACCATCGAGAGGAAGGACCGTGAGAGGCTGATCACCGTGACCGGAATGCTCAACAAGGGATACGCCCTGAGCCAGGCCGTGGATGTGTCCGAGGCCATCCTTGACAGGACGGAGATTCCCGGAGAACTTACCGCGGTAATCGCGGGAGACTATGAGGACCAGCAGGATATGTTCTCGGACCTGATCACGCTTATGATCCTTATCCTGATACTCGTGTATATGGTTATGGCATCACAGTTCGAGTCCTTTATGAGCCCGTTCGTGATTATGTTCTCAGTGCCTTTCGCCCTTACCGGAGTAATCATAGGACTGAGGATTGCAGGCGCTGCCCTTGGCGTGATGCCTATGATCGGTATCATAATCCTGTTGGGTATAGTGGTGAAGAACGGTATCGTGCTCATAGACTATACCATACTTTGCCAGGAGAGGGGAATGAGCGCTGTGGAGGCCTCGGTAACCGCCGCCCGCAGCCGTCTGCGCCCTATCCTTATGACAACGCTTACCACCGTGCTGGGTATGCTCCCGATGGCCTTGGGTATCGGAGAAGGCTCCGAGATGTGGCGTCCTCTGGGACTCACCGTCTGCTGGGGACTGAGCGTATCCACCCTTGTGACACTTATCCTGATTCCGTCCGTCTACTGCGTGTTCGCTACCAGGGCGGAGCGCAAGAAACTCAAAAAAGCCTAAGATATGAAAGCGATATTTATTTCTTACGGTCAGGCATATAACGAAGAAATCGTAGAGCTTCTGGAAGAATGCGGCCAGAGGGGCTTCACCCGCTGGGAAGACATCGGAGGAAGGGGTAGCGAGACTGGAATCCCTCATTACGGGAACCACGCCTGGCCCTCGATGAACAATGCCGTCCTTACAATAGTGGAGGATTCAAAGGTGGATTCCATTATGGAAAAACTCCGCCGGAAGGACGAGCAGTTCGGCGACCTGGGCCTCAGGGCCTTCGTCTGGAACATAGAGCAGACTTGCTAGTTTTTTTACTATATTTGTAATACTATGGAAATTATAACAAACAATAATTTAGACGTCATACTGGCTTCAAACAGCCTGGTAATGGTAGATTTCTGGGCTTCTTGGTGCGGCCCCTGCCGTGTGCTCTCTCCCACCGTTGACGAGGTTGCAGGAGAGATGGAAGGCAAGGCAGTCGTTGCAAAATGCAACGTCGACGACGCTGACGAAGTGGCCATGCAGTACTCCATCAGGAATATCCCCACCCTTCTTTTCTTCAAGGACGGTCAGGTGGCCGCCAGAATGGTAGGTGTCGTATCCAAAGAAGACATTTTAGCGCAACTGGAGGCACTGCTTTAGGCAAGGCGATGAAACGGTTTATTTTAACTGCGGTTTTCCTGTGTTTCGGGCTTGTCTCATTCGCGCAGGAGGGCTTTGGTATAATGGGAGGCGTTATCTCCTCAAATGCCCAGCTTCAGGATTTCGACTTCGACAATGTGACCCAGTTCCGCGCCGGAGTCGCCTACAAGTATCCAATAGCCATGGGCTTTGCCGTCCAACCTGAATTCGGATACAGCGTGAAGGCTGCTACGGCTGCCGTGGATGCTGCCGAACTTGCCAACTTCCGCGTAAAGATGGGATACCTGGAGGCTGCAATCCAGCTCCAGTGGGGGCCGGACTTGCTCCTGCTGCGCCCTTATGTGCTGGTAGAGCCCTTTGTAGGATATGCCCTTAACGACCGCATCTCGTTTACTATGAAAGACGGCCCACAATGGGATGCCAAGGATAATTACTGGGATTCCATAGACAGGCTTGAGTATGGTTATGCCATAGGCGGTGGACTGGAACTGTTCGGAAAAGTCCAGGTCAGCGCAAAGCACTTCGTTAATTCAGGATCTTTGTATAAGGAGCAGAAGACTTTGTCGGACCTTCCCGTAGAGGCTTTCGTGAGAAAAGCGTTCGACAATGGCAACCATTTCTGCGGCTGGGCAATCAGTTTAGCATTTTTCTTTTAGATGAAACCTAAATCAGCACTTTTTTTCTGTTCATCCTCAGACATTGACCCTAAATACGTAGACGCCGCACGGAGAGTAGTCCGTGCGACTTGCTTGAAAGGGTACACTATAGTTTCCGGAGGGGCTACAAAAGGCCTTATGAAAGTAGTGGCTGACGAAGCGCAGGCCTGCGGAGCCACAAATATCGGGGTCCTGCCGCGTTTTATGGAAGAATTCAGCCATCCCGAGCTCACACAGCTCATCTGGACCGACACAATGTCCCAGCGCAAGGATTTGATGCGCCTTCACGGCGCCGATATAGCCGTAGCGCTCCCCGGTGGTATCGGAACCCTGGACGAACTGTTCGAGACCTACACCCTGGCCAAACTGGATAAGTACCACGGAAAGGTCGTGGCCTTCAATTGCTATGGCTTCTATGACGGGGTCAAGGAAATGATGGATAAACTTGTGTGCGAGAATATGCTGGACGCCAGGACCCGCGATTTGTTATATTTCCCTGCAACAGTGGAGGAATTCGAAGCATTGTTGTAATGGGGATAAAGGGGATACAGGAGTTTCTGGGAGAAGACTGGAGCAAGGTGGAAGCCCTGCTCAGGGGTTCGCTGCACAGCAGCGTGGAACTCATTGACAAGACCAATGCCCACCTGTCCTCCAACGGAGGAAAGATGCTCCGCCCCACATTGAGCCTCCTGGTCTCCAAGGCCTGCGGCACTTTGAACGACGACTGCATCCGCGTGGCCGCAGCATCGGAACTGCTGCACAACGCGACTCTCCTGCACGACGACGTACTGGACGACAGCAGCGTCAGGCGCGGGGCTCCAACGGTGCTGTCTACCTTGGGTGCTAAGTCCTCGGTGCTTATCGGCGATTTCTGGCTGGCAAGGGCTATGGACCTGGTGCTCAGGTGCGAGAACCATTCCCGCGAGATCCTTACCTGTTTTTCCGATACGGTACAGGACCTGGTCGAGGGTGAGATGCTCCAGATGACAAAGGCAGGAAACGGAGATACCACGGAGGACGATTATCTGAGGATAATATACTTGAAGACCGCGTCGCTTTTCAAGTCTGTCTGTACTGGAGCGGCAATCGCGTCAGAGTCCGGCAGTGACAGCGCAGCGGCGGTAAAGAAATACGGAAGGCTTCTGGGAATGGCCTTCCAGATAAAGGACGACATCCTGGATTACGAGGGGGAGGCCCTTGGAAAACCCACCGGGACCGACCTGAAGGAGGGGAAAATAACCCTCCCTCTTCTGGGGGCGTTCAAGAAGATGGACGGCGGTCAAGAAGGAGAGATACGCAGGAAGGTTTCGGCTTTCCCTCAGCAGCCGGAAGATTGCCGTGTAATTGCGGATATGGTAAAGACGCTGGATGGTGCAGGATATGCCCGGATCCGGCTGGAAGAATACGTGAGCCAGGCAAAAGAGGCGTTGAGCCCCCTGCCGGATTCACCGGCAAAAGGCTGCCTCTTGGAGCTGGCTGACTATTGCGGATACAGAAAGATATGACATTCGACGACATACAGGGTAACGGGCAGGTTAAGCAGGCGCTGCAGAATATGGCGGCGTCCGGCAAGGTGCCTCACGCCATAATGTTCCACGAAGATGACGGGGGCGGGGCCATAGCGTTCTGCCTGGCCTTCCTGGAACTGTTGTTCGGTTCTCCTAAGGTGTCCAGGATGATACATTTGGACGTGCATTACTCCTTCCCTTGTACAGGCGGACTCTCAGAGCCCTTCCTCCCGCAGTGGAAAGAGCTGGTGTTGTCCAACCCTTATTTTACCGAGAACCAGTTCAACGAGGCGCTCGGCTTCGAGAGCAAATCGGCCATAATAGCCGTCCCCGAGGCCAAGGCCATACTTTCTACGCTGTCTTTCAATCCGCTGGAAGGCGGATACAAGGCGGTGGTGGTATATCTTCCCGAGAAAATGAACGCCGACGCAGCAAACAGGCTGCTCAAGGCTATCGAGGAGCCGGAAGGCCGCACCCAGCTGCTCTTCATAACCCATTCTCCTGACAAGGTGCTGCCCACCATCAGTTCCCGATGCCTCAGAATCAGGCTCGTTCCTGACAATAATGTGAAAGGAAATGAGTATCTTGGGCCCCAGATGGACCTGTTCCGTTCCTTGATGGACGCGCTCCTGGCCAGGGATCTGGGCGCCGCGCTGGAAGTGGGAGAAGAACTGGCGTCGCTGAAGTCCAGGGAAAAGATGAAATCCTTCTGCCGGCTTGCGGGTACTGCTTTCAGGGACATTTTCATGATCCAGCAGGGCTTGCCGCAATTGTCGACAGGTGGAGAAGGAGAGTACCTGCAGGAACTGGCCTCCAAGTGCAAGAAGACGTTCCCGCGCAAGGCGCAGGCCGTCATAGACAGGGCCAATATGCTCATTGACCGGAATGTAAACCAGAAAATCCTGTTCTGCGACATGGTGGACAGGCTGTTTCTTATGATATAGAGAGTTATGCCAAATCCAGATAACGAATCAATACGGTACGACTGCTTCCGCGGCTGCGTGGTGACGGACTCGGAGCAGGGCTCCGAAGTCAACTACAGGCGCGGCTGCTGCAAGCTCAGGGACTACGACTGGCTCAAGGGTGTGCCCCAGGAGAAGTACAAGGACCTTTACGAGGTGCGTTTCAAGAACACCCGCAAGGGCATATACCTGAACGCTTCAGGGCAGAGTATCAAGCAGGGTGACCTGGTAGTGGTCGAGGCCGCCAACGGCCACGACCTGGGAATCGTGACCCTTGAAGGTCCCGTAGTAGTGAGGCAGATGATGTGCAAGGGCATAGACCCGGAGAATACCGAATTCAAGAAGATATACCGCAAGGCCCGCAGTTTCGACATAGAGAAATGGCAGGAGGCCATCGCGCGCGAGCACGAGACTATGATAAAAGCCCGCAGGATAGCCACTGAGATGGGCCTGGATATGAAGATAGGAGACGTGGAGTTCCAGGGCGACGGCACCAAGGCTATCTTCTACTACATAGCTGACGGCCGCGTGGACTTCAGGCAGCTGATCAAGGTGTTCGCCGAGGAGTTCCGCATCCGCATAGAGATGAAGCAGATTGGCGCGCGCCAGGAGGCGGGTCTCATCGGAGGCATAGGCGTATGCGGAAGGGAACTCTGCTGCGCAAACTACATAACCAGTTTCCAGTCCATCTCCACTGCTGCCGCAAGGTGCCAGGAACTGTCGCTCAATCCCCAGAAACTTGCCGGACAGTGCGGAAAACTTAAGTGCTGCCTCAACTACGAGGTTGCCAACTATATGGACGCCCAGACACACATCCCCAAGGTTTCAGAGCCTTTGGAGTTCGAAGACGGCCTCGTATATCTGATCAAGACCGACATCCTGCGCCAGCTGATGTATTTCTCATACGACAAATCCTCCCTCACTGACCTTTACGTGCTGACTGCAGAAGAGGTGAAGGAAGTCATAAAGATGAACCGCAACGGCCTCAAGCCTGAAAGCCTTCGCAGCGACCTGGACATTTCCCAACCGGAATTCGTCACCGCCGTGGGCGAGGGAAGCATTTCCCGCTTCGACAAGCCTGCCCGCAAGAAACACCGCAACAAGAAACGCAAGAACAAGGCTTCCAATGCAGGGGAGAAGAGCGAATAGGTTTTTCCGGCTGGTATTTGCCGCGGCAGCGCTGATTACATTGGCGCTGTCCTGTTCAGAGCCTGACTCTTCTGAGCAGTTCATTTTCAATACTGACGGCAGCTACAGTTTCTCCGTGGATATGACGCGTACTGACTGTGCGTACGACCTGTCATTCTATTCCAGGGTGGATTCCTGGCATAAGGTAAAAGAGTTTCCCATAGACGTGGTGCTGACATCCCCCTCCGGCAGGAGGTATCAGGAGAGGGTGTATTTCGTGCGTGAGAATCACGACAGGGTGCCTTACAGGACAGGGGTCATCCCCGACGAGAACGGAGTCTGGAAACTTGACGCCAAGGCTGATGTCAAGGGTCTCAGGGGACTGGGGCTTATTTGCAGGAGGGTTTATTGATGGGACACGGAAAACTGAGGAAATTCGCGGAGAACGAGACGTTCAGATGTCTGATCCAGCCTGATTCCAGGGATCTTCTGGAGGATGGATATTTCAATCTGAAGGACCATCCGGTAAAAGGGCGCTGGGGCGAAGATATTTTCGGCAACGACAATCCCATAGTGCTTGAACTGGGCTGCGGCAAGGGAGAATATACAATAGACCTGGCCTTGAGGGACCCTTCACGCAACTACATAGGTGTGGACATAAAAGGCGCGCGCCTCTGGAAAGGCGCCAAGGAGGCCACGCAGCGCGCCCTCCCCAACGTGGCTTTCCTGCGCACGCGCATTGAATTCATAACGGCATTCTTCGCTCCGGGAGAGGTCTCCGAGATTTGGCTGACTTTCTCCGACCCGCAGATGAAGAGCGAGAATTCCCGCCTTACATCCCCGCTTTTCCTGGAACGCTATCGCTCTTTCCTCAAGGAAGGAGGGATTATAAACCTGAAGACGGACAGTATGTTCCTGCACCAGTATACCCTGGCGGTGGCAGGGCGCAACGGCCTTGAGGTACTTGCGTGTACGCAAGACCTCTACGGCGGGCCGCGCCTGCCTATGCCTGAACTGTACGAGGTGCAGACATTCTACGAGAAGATGTTCCTGGAACAGGGCTACAAGATAACATACCTGCGTTTCAAGATTGACAGGGAAGGCGCGTACGAGTATCCCGCCGATCCCGAAGAGTTTGATTCCAAGGCCTGGAGGCAGGCCGAAGGCCCCCGCAGAACCTTCGGGCATCAGTAAAAATTACTACCTTTGCACCGTCATGCCTAAAGCCAAGAGCAAAGTCCAGATAAACAACAGGAGGGCCTCTTTCGACTACGAATTCCTTGAGACCTACACCGCCGGCATAGTGCTGGTGGGGTCGGAAATCAAGTCCATCCGTGCCGGAAAAGCCTCCCTGGCAGACGCCTACTGCTACTTCGACCCTCTTGGCCAGCTGTATGTGCGCAACCTTAACATATCCCCGTATTTCTGGGCCTCCTGGGGCGCGCACGAGCCCAAGCGCGACCGTAAGCTGCTGCTTACGGCCCGCGAGCTCAAGCACCTGCGCCAGGCCGTAAAGGAAAAAGGCCTCAC
>JAGCVB010000131.1 GCA_017962585.1 Bacteroidales bacterium | reverse complement strand
GGCCTTGTACTGGCTGGCCGTCATCTTCTTGTGTGCCAGGTTGCTCAGGAACAGGGCGGTGCCCACCATTGCGTCGCGTCCGCAGTGCAGGGCGGGGAAGATGACTCCTCCGTTGCCCTCGCCTCCGATCAGCGCTCCCACCTCGTGCATCTTGGTGGTCACGTTCACCTCGCCTACGGCCGATGCGTAGTACGTTCCGCCGTGAGCCTCGGTAACGTCCCTGAGGGCGCGGGAGGAAGACAGGTTGGAAACCGTGCACAGGTTCTTCTGTCCCTGCTTCTCGGCAATGTCCAGCAGGTAGTCTGCCACGCTCACCAGGGTGTATTCCTCCACGAAGGGCTCTCCGTTCTCACAGATGAAAGCAAGGCGGTCCACGTCGGGATCGACGCTTATTCCCAGGTCTGCCTTGTATTTGACAACGGCATTGCTCAGGCCTAAGAGGTTCTTGGGAAGAGGCTCCGGATTATGCGCAAAGTTTCCGTTTGGCTCTCCGTTTATCTTAATGCACCTAACGCCCATAAGCTGCAGCAACTTGGGCATAATAATATTTCCGACGCTGTTTATTGCGTCCAGCACCACGGTGAAGCCCGCGGCGCGCACGGCCTCTATGTCCACCTGGGGGAGTGCCAGCACGGCGGCTATGTGGTCGTCAGTGAAACCGCGTCTTTCAGTCTTTCCAAGCTGGTCCACCAGAGCGAATTCGAATTCTCCCTTCTCTGCGCAGTCCAGTATTGCCTGGCCTTCTTCCGCATTGAGGAACTCGCCCTTCTCGTTGAGGAGTTTAAGGGCGTTCCACTCTTTGGGATTATGGCTGGCAGTGAGGATTATGCCTCCGTCCGCACCGGAGAAGACCACGGCCATCTCAGTGGTGGGAGTGCTGGCCTTTCCGGCCTTGATCACGTCCATTCCGCAGGCGATGATGGTGCCGCATACAAGGTCTTCCACCATCTTTCCCGATATGCGGGCGTCCTTGCCTACAACCACCTTGTAGCGGCCTTCGTGGGGCCTTCTTTCGCGCAGCTTCTCACAGTATGCGCAAGTGTATTTGACTATGTCGAAAGGCGTGAGTCCGCTGCCTGCAGGACCGCCTATGGTGCCTCTGATTCCGGATATGGATTTAATAAGTGTCATATGTTTCAAAATTACGAAAAATTAGTAAATTCGCGGCCGAAATTTTTAATTATGAATCTTCAGGGACTCGGGACCATACTTCTGCTGGTGGTGTCCAACATCTTTATGACAATTGCCTGGTACGGGCAGTTGAAACTATCGGAAATGCACATATCTGACGGATGGCCGCTCATCGCGATAATCTTCCTTTCCTGGGGCGTCGCCCTGCTGGAGTACTCGGCGATGGTTCCGGCCAACAGGATGGGCTCCAACATAAACGGGGGACCGTTCAGCCTTATGCAGCTCAAGATAATCCAGGAATGCATCTCGCTTACGGTCTTTACCATACTGTGCGCCACCTTTTTCAAGAGCCAGCCCATACACTGGAACCATCTGGTGTCATTCGCTTTCATAATTCTGGCAGTTTTTTTCTGCTTCCTGAAGTCGTAGGGCCAGAAATTATTTGGAGAGAAAAAATTTTTGCATATATTTGCAGTCCAAACCAAACGCTGGGTTCGTATAACGGTTAGTACTCAAGATTCTCAATCTTGCAATAGGAGTTCGATTCTCCTACCCAGTACCAGAAAAGCCTCCCAAATCGGGAGGCTTTTCTGGTACTATTCTATTTGATTTGGATAGAGATGTCTTTCTCAAGTCTCAGGCCGTTCCATTGGTCGTCAACTGTGAGTAATTTACCTTGGATTGATTTGCCGGGGGAGTAAGCATATTCGCTGAGGAGGCTGCCGTTGAGTCTCCATGCGAGATCCATAGGGTTCTGGGAGAGGATGAGGTCTTTGTTCTTGGCCTCGTAAGAAGTCCATTGACCGTCAATCAAGACTTCTGCGCCAGGAAGTTCGAAGATAATGCCCTTATACCATTCTTTTGTCAGGGTGACGGTCTCTCCTATACTTATACTGGAAGGAGTATTAGTTGTCAAGCAATAATTCTTGACAAAGTTGGCCGGGCTGTACTTTTGTATTTCCCACGTTTCTCCGTTCAAAGATATGTGGTCTGGGTCTGCAGTGCTGAGTTCTATCATCTCTAACAGTTCATCAGCATCCTGTACATCTGCACGTAAACCAAAGATCAATTGTGTCTCGCTTGCGATAGCCGCAGTTGGGAAAGATACTGCATATGTTCAATTCTTTGGTAAATCTTCACCGTATAACTTTCAATAGGTATTTCATTTATTATACCAGTTTATAATTGGCAGAATTGGATGACCAGATACTAAAGACTTTTTGTTAAATCAGATTGGCACCACACTTCCTTGGGAATTGGTCATATCTGCATTTCAATCAGCATTACGTCAAATAATAACTCTCATATTGCTGTTCGGCTTGTCATTCTTATCTGAGTTAGCCATAGAAGCATTATCATACATTCAGTCTCAATCTGACTCAGATAAGCCATTATATACTTTTTTCAAAAGAATTCAATTCTCCGTCATCGTGTCACCTCACCCCACGAAAACAATAACATTCTGTAAATTACATAAATCAACAACATATTGGTTAAACACCTTCTGCCTGTATTCACTTTGACTGTAAGCTACGGGTGTCATTGAGCTGGAAAAAATAAATATGTCGTCAGGATGAGCCTGAACATATTCCAGCGCATTCCTGGCCCAATTACCGTGAGGTAAACTGCTAAGATTCTTCACCTTTGTAAAAGCTCCTTTTAGGATTAATAAATTTTGAGAAGTACATCTGGCGTGATCACTGATGTAAGGCTCATCAATAACAGGTCAGATCCAACCATAATCTGCATAATCATCAGATAACTCAGCTATTAAGCTGATATTCATTTTGGAAAGCAATTGCTGATACTCCTCTGGAGTGTATTCTCCTGTACCGTACTTTGTCATCATCTCTCTCATCACAAAAGCCTCTGCTACTCTCAAGTCTTCAATATAACTGTATATATTCTTGTCTCCCGCTTCAATTTGTGCAATTTGCGGGAACACTTCTACAGGTTTGATATTGGTTATGGACAGGGGTTGGTACTCTTTGCCCTCTATTTTCAGAGTGATTTCAGCTGTGGCGGCATTGCCTGCCTCGTCGGTGACTTTCAACACGAGTTTGCCTTCTTCAGAGAGTTTGTCTCAGGAGTTGACACTCTTTGCAGTGCCGCTGGCAGGTATCAGTTCAAGAGAAACGCTGCAGGTGGAAGACCTGTCATCTTTCCAGGAAGCAACGGTCTTATCCCCGATCTTAATATCGCTTGTTGTAAGAGTAACGTCCAGTCCGCCAAATACATTGACGGAAGGGAAGGAGACGGAAATGACGGGTGCCTTGGTATCTCTGGTTTGAGCCGGTGGAGTCGGGGTGATGGGCTCTTTCCCACCGCAAGCTGCCAGGAGCGACAGTGCAAAGAATCAGCAGAGTATTTTGGCGGAGAGGGGAAACAGTCTACCCATAGCCTAATTGATTTGTATTTCAACCGGGACTTCTAATCACAGACCTTTCCATTGGTCGTCCACAGAGAGTATCCTTCCCTGTATTTTCCTGCCGGTGGAATAGTCGTATTTGCGGAGAAGGTTGCCGTTCAGTCTCCATTCCAGATCCATAGGGTTCTGGGAGAGGATGAGGTCTTTGTTCTTTACCTCGTAAGAGATCCACTGGCCGTCTATCAAGACTTCTGCGCCGGGAAACTCGAAGATAATGCCCTTATACCATTCTTTTGTCAACGTAACGGTCTCTCCTGAACTGATACTTGAAGGGATATTTGTCGTCAAGCAATATTTCCTGGCAAAGTTTGCAGGACTGTATTTTTGCAAAGCCTGTCTTCTTCAGTTCCAAGAAATATAGTCCGGATCTGCAGTACAACTTTCCATCATTTCCAACAATTGGTTTGCGTCCTTTACATCAGCATATAAGCCGAATATTAACTGTGCCTCACTTGCAATGGTGGGAGTTACATAAGAGCCAAAATAAGATCAACCTTTAGGAAGGTCCAAACCTCGGAAATGTCAATTATTATATATGGGAAGTACAGGACGCCCTGATACCAGAATACTCTCGTCAAATCCATAAGGGAATAAACTTCCTTCAACATTGTCCATATGGGCATCTCATTTTATGTCGGTTCACACGACTACTCTCATATTGCTGTCCGGATAATTGTTCTGGTCAGAATTTGCATGAGAAGAATAAACATATCTTCACTCTCAAATAACTTCATCATAAATACCGTTGTACAGTATTTTAATTTTAACTCAATCTATAGTTCTCGTATCACCTCATACCATAAAGATGATCACATTCGGTAAGTCACAGAGATCTACAATACTTTGCCTGAAAACAATTTGTTTGTAATCATCCTGACTATAAGCCGAATCAGTAGCTGATCAGGAAAATAAGAACAGTTGGTTGGGATGAGCTTTGGCATATTCTGATAAGTTTCCAGCCCAGTCATCATAGGGTAGTCCGCTAAGGTTTTTTATGTCAGTATAATCTCATTTTAAACTGGTCAGATATTTAAAAGCTTTATTTGCATGATCTCCCGTATAAGCGTTTTCGACAACAGGTCAGATCCATCCGTGTTCCTGGTAATCATCATCTGCTTCCTCTATCAAACCAATATTCACTCTGGATAGTAATTTAATATACTCTTCGGAGGAGTACTTGCCTGTACCATACTTTGTCATCATTTCTCTCATTACATAAGTTTCTGCTACACCCAGATCTTTAACATATACGTATATGTTTGGGTCTCAAGATTCTATCTGAGATATCTGAGGGAACACTTCAACAGGTTTGATATCTGTTAAGGACAGAGGCTTATAGTCTTTCCCTTTGATTGTCAGGTTGTCAGACTTGACCACGATCTTCTTTCCATCTTTTGCTGTGAGGGTTAATATGATACGGGCGGCTCCCGGATATTCGGGAGAATAGTGAGAGGCATCGGGGATTTCGCTGGTGGTTCCACCGGTCTCGATTTCCACCTTTGTCAGCGTCACGCCGTTGGCTATGGTGATGCCCTGAAGCAGGTTTACTTCCTTATCCACTTGAAGAGAGAGTTGAGAAAGACTCTCCAGTCCGGAAACGGGTTCGGACGTCGGTACGCTCTCTTCCGGGGTTGACGGGTCCTTTTGCGGTTCTGCCGGCTCCGGACCACCGCAGGAGATGAGGAGTAGTGTAAGTGCTATTCTGAGAATGGCATTAAATCAACGCATATCCATTGATATTTGCTATGGACTTTCCACCCTGCGGAATGCGCCTTGGGGAAGAGGATACAAGCCACTGCGAACAGAACTCCCTTTTGCGCCTATCTCCGGGCGGCAGCCGCGCTGACTTGCCCCGATATCCCTATCGGGCGTAATACAGCGTACTTTCCATTCCCCGCCCTTGCGTCGCTCTGTTCCGGCTGCTCCTGTGCCGCTGTCCGGACTGTGAACGTGGATAAACGCTACCTCCGGGCCGCCGCCCCTACTCACATTCCCGGACGCGGATGGTCCGGTTCAACTCTTAAAGATAATCATTTAGCGCATAACTACAAGGGAATGAAGGAAAAACAGTATCTTTGCCAATAAGCGGAAGTAGTGTAACGGCAGCACGCAAGACTTCAGATCTTGATTCGGCGTACCTCCAGTGCGCAGGCGCGGGTTCGACTCCCGTCTTCCGCTCTACCTTTGCGGGCTTAGTGTAATGGCAGCACACAGGTTTTCGGGGCCTGATTGTCGGTTTCCAACCCGACAGAGGGGGTTCGATTCCTCCAGCCCGTGCAACAAATGGAAGAAAAACACACACAGCAACCGCGTCCCCGGGACAATTTCAAGGCCCCGGAGGGTCCTTTATATAATGACTTCAGGAAGATATTCTCCCGTTCTAAACTTAGGGAAGTGCTGACCCACAGTTCTTTTTACGAGAAGGAAGGTAAGGGGAACAGCCGTTATGTATTTGCAGGGATGTCCGTCTTCAAGGGACAAGTGGCCGAGGTCCTGTTCAAGTATTTCACAGGAGACGGTACCCGGTTGCAGCATATCCTGGGCAACCTTTTCAGAAACGAGCGTCTTGAACGGATGTTCGATGCCTGGAAGTTGAGACCGTTCGTCCGTTCCGGAGAGAGGTTCGATATTGACGCGCATAAGCACATTTTTGTCTATGCCCTTTTCGGATATGTCTCAACGCTGGATGAAGACATTCGCAACTGGTTCATTTCCAAGTACATCCTATCTGATGACGTGAAGCATCTTTTCACTCACCGCAAGCGCAATCTCAGTGTCATTGCACAGGCTGACGAAATTGTCCGTCAGACTGACGGGCGGCGTCTTTCCTTGGAGATGTCGTTAACCGAAGACAGTTTGCATAGGGCTTCTGCCGTGCTCTCTGACGGGACGGTTCTATGCGAGGCCAGTAGCAAGAGCTGGCGCTATGCTCGGACCAAGGCCGCCAAGACAGCGCTTAACATTCTGGCCACGCCCGGGCGGAAAGCCCTCCTCTCCAATCCCGATTATCAGGCCAGGGTACTGGCTAAGTTGGAGGAAGAGAAGGCGAAGCGCGCCCAGGCCATTGCGGAGCGAGACGCCGCCAAGGAAGCGTTGCGTATAAAGGCGGAGCAGGAGCGTGCCGCCGTTGCCAAGGCGCGCGACGCCAAGCGCCGCTCCAGCCAGGCTGAGGCTAAAAAGCGGCGTGCCGAGAACGCAGCCCGCGCTGCAGCCAAAGCGGCTAAGGAGGCGCGCCCTATGAGCGCCAGGAAGCGCCGCCACCTTGAAGACAAAAAGAAATAAGAGGTTTTTCCCGCAAGGCTTAGTACTCTTCCTGGGGTTTCATGCCGCAGCCGCCGTGGAATTCGTCTACTAGGTTGATGGAGTAGGCTTCTTCGCGGGATACTTCGGTCTTGGTCCAGTCTATTTCACCTTCGTGGCCGGCGTAGTCGCTGATACGTACGGAGCAGAGGTAGCCGTCCTCATTGCGCTGGTAGGCGCTGCAGCCGGACATTGCAATGCGGTTGCGCTCTTCCTGTCCCTGCTTTGAGACTATGTGGCACCACTCTATCACACAGGTCTTTCCATCGTCAATGATGGTCTCGTAACGCATTCCCACGCAGGCGGGGATGTACTTGGAGAGGCCGTAGCCGAAGGTGTGGGCGTTGCGGTTCATCTCTTCCTTTGAAAGTTCAGGGGTGCCCCAGGGGTCGTATCCTCCTACGATGCAGTCCTCTGCGAAGGCAGCGTGGATCTTGTCGGGGTCGCAGTACGGAGCGTGGTGGAGAGCTTCGTAATATGCCCTCATAGCGCCGGTCAAGAGTCCCGGGTCTCCCATCTCGTAATGCGCGGGCTTGAAAATGGGCTTGCGATATGGAGTCTGGTCAGGGACGAAGGTGTAGTGCGTGTACATACGGATTTCTTCCAACAGCTTGGGGGTGCGGAAATCTGCGATAACGAACATCGGAACCTCCTCTATTTCACCGTCAACCACGAATTTGAAGACGCCCTCCAGGGCGGCGCGGCCCCCGGCGATAGTCTGGAAGACAGGCGTGAAGACAGCCCTGTCGGCCTTGAACTTGGGGATGAAGCCCTGTGCGAACTCGCGTATGGCGTCCAGTCCCTCGAAACGTCCGTAAGGTGTGTCAACTGCAGGGAGTTCGTCCCAGAACAGCTTCTTCTCGCGGAAGAGGTCCACTACGTTCTGGGCGTTTCCGGAGCACAGAGCCTTGACGAAAAGCATATCGGGGCTCTCTTCCTTAATGGGATCCTTCATATCCATATAAAGCCTTTCCAGGCTGCAGGCCTTTCTTACGGGAAGGCTGGAAATGTCATTGGGGTCTTGTTTTACGGTGGTACCGCACGCTTGCGCCATCAGTACTGCAAGTGCGATGAAGGCAGTTTTAATATTCATTGTTATTGTGGATGTTAGGTTTTCTTATCTCAAATATCCGCTTTTTTTAATATATTTGAAAGACAACCGCATAATTCTAACCATTTAATCATACAGTTATGAGAAAACTCCTTTTATTGATTTCTGCCGTGCTGATAGCGTCGGCAAGCCTTTCCGCGCGTGAATACCACGTAGCCAAGACCGGTTCCGACCAGAACGACGGTTCTGCTGAGGCGCCTTTCCTCACCATCAACAAGGCGGCGATGGTCCTCAAGACAGGCGACACCGTAACCGTCCACGCAGGCATATATCGCGAGTGGGTGCAGCCGCGCAACTCCGGCGCCGACGTATACCACCGCATCACCTACCGCGCCGCAGAGGGCGAAGAGGTATGGATCAAAGGATCCGAGGAAGTCACAGGATGGGTTAAGCAGGGAAGGACCGACGTATGGAAGGTCGTTCTTCCTAATTCCTTCTTCGGCGACTTCAATCCTTTTGCCGAGCCACTGGTAGGAGACTGGCTGAGCCAGACTAACAGCGCATATGTAGTAGGGGACGTTTTCATCAACAATGTCTCCCTCTTCCAGGCCACCACCCTGGAAGGAGTCCAGGAGCCCGTGATCCCCAGGAACACCCGCAAGCCCGAAGAGGCAAAGCGTACCTGGTATGTAGAGGTTACCGACACCCAGACCACCATCTGGGCCAACTTCGGCCCGGGTGTCAACCCCAACAAGGAACTCGTTGAGGTTACATCCCGTCCGGCAGTGTTCTTCCCGGCTCTCCCCGGTGTTAACTATATCACTGTCAAAGGTTTCCATCTTTCACAGGCCGCACCTAACTGGGCACCTCCTACCGCCTTCCAGATGGGTCTGATAGGTCCTCACTGGAGCAAGGGATGGATAATTGAAGACAACGTGATCAGCAACTCCAAGTGCGTTGGAATCTCCCTCGGAAAAGACCGCGCCTCCGGACAGAACCGCTGGACAATCGAGAGAACCCTTTCCGGATTCAACCGCGAACTTGAAGTTATCTTCCAGGCCGAGGATATGGGATGGAAGAAGGAGAACATCGGCTCCCACATCATCCGCAACAACGAGATATTCGACTGCGAGCAGGCCGGTATAGTAGGCCACCTGGGATGCGTATTCTCACTCATAGAGAACAACTACATCCACGACTGCAACGCCAAGAGACAGTACTCCGGCGCAGAGGTGGGATGCATAAAGCTCCACGCAGCAATTGACGTGGTAATCCGCAACAACGTCCTTGAAAACGGCTACAACGGCCTCTGGCTCGACTGGCAGGGCATAGGAACCCGCGTTTCAGGCAACGTGTTCTTCAACAACGACCACACTGACATCTGGACCGAGGTAACCCACGGCCCCTGCCTGGTGGACAACAACATAATGCTCTCTCCCGACGCATTCCTCGAGTGGGGACAGGGCGCGGCCTTCGTCCACAACATCATCTCCGGATACATCACCTTCCACCCTGTTACAGAGCGTTATACTCCGTACCACGCACCTCACTCCACAAAGATCGTGGGCGTGATGAACTTCCCCGGAGGCGACGACCGCTACTTCAACAACATCTTCACCATCGCGCCAGACTCCACCCTTGAGAACAAGGATGCAGGCACTTCCGTCTATAACGAGAGGCCTCCTTACTACGAGGGCATCTACAACGATATGAACACCCGCAACGTCACCAACCCTCTCCTCCTCAGCTTCAACGAGCAGATGGCTGCCGGAAACAGCCAGCCGGCCCGCTTCCAGCTTGCGATGAGAGTTGCCAACAACGTTTATTACAACGGGGTGAAGAACTACACCTGGGAGACTAATCCGGTAAGCAGCCGCGCAGACGCCAAGGTGTCCCTTGAGAAGAGGGAAGATGGAATCTATGTGAAGATAACCGTAGACAATGCCGTAAACCAGGCCCAGACCAGCATCATTACCACCGACAGTCTCGGAAAGACCTATTACTCAAATGGTTACTATGAGAATCCCGACGGTACCAAACTGGCCATAGACAAGGATTTCTTCGGAACCGTGAGGGCTCCCAAGCCTACTCCTGGACCGTTCGAGAACCTTCGCCAGGGCGAGAACGAATTCTGCGTCTGGAAGTTCTAGAAGATTCCCGGTCAGGCGGGAATGACAGAAGTCAGATCTGGTTTGACAGAAAAGGATATTACAGCGGGTCTACGTCTGCAAAGATGTGCCCGCTGTATTTGTATTCTTTCTCCACTGCGGCTATGCGCCTGGCTATGTCAGCCTTTGCTGCAGCAAGGGAGCCGTCCTTAGGAAGGAATAACTGAAGGGAGCCGAACTCCCGGCAAAGTACTGAAGTGAGCTTTGCCTTGCGGGCCTCGTTTGTGTCGTTAACCTTTATTTCCACCAGGCGGGTGAAGGGGGGATAGCCGAAGCGGCGCCTTTCTTCTAGCAGCCGGTCGGCGTCCAGGCCCTGGAGCCGCGCAGGCAGGTCCGCACCCTGGATTACCAGCGGACAGGTGCATTCGGACGCTATGGCGCTGAGCGCCTGAAGGGCTTTTTCGTCAGAACGGAAGTCCTGGCGTGTGAAAAGGTAATCTGCGTTGAGGATGGCTACGAGGCCGTATTTGCTTAGTTTGTCGGCCTTGCCGATAGGACAGAAGCGAAGGCGGGTGCGAGCCTCTGGGAAGAGGGCGCGAGCTTCTATCTCGGCATCGGAGGTGTCCGCCCAGGGTAGGAGGACCAGCACGTGCTCCTTGTGCGCCAGGGCGTTTGCCATTGCGTCGATGAGTTTCAGGGAGTAGCCGCCGTTCATTCCGCGTTTGCGCTTTTCGGCGGTGGTGTCAATTATTGTGGCGGCGTCCAGCCCCTGCGGGGCTATCTCTCCGCTCAGCCTGAACTTGCCGCTGCGCACGTTGTATACGGATTCCAGGGAAGGACAGGAGGAACCCAGCACCACCTGCGCCCCGTGTATGCTGCCCAGCATCACGGCCACGTCTCGCGCGTTGAAGCGCGGAGCGGGGGACTCCTGCTTGTACGCAGGGTCCTGCTCCTGTTCCACTACCACCAGCCCCAACTTGCAGTAAGGCAGGAAAAGTATCTGCCTGCGTCCCTCTATTACCTGCGCGGGGCTGTCTGGGCGGCGGACCTCCTGCGACAGGTTGCGAAGTTGGGCGTATGAGTGAAGGGGAGCGTCGGGGCGGAGCATCAGCACGTCCTTGCCCTGACGGAGCGTCCTGCTTACCAGCTGGCGGATGACGGCGTGCCGCTGATGTCCTACGGCCAGGAGAGGCTTGCCTGACTCGAACTGGAATTCGCCGTTTACCGCGGCGCCGGAGTCCGTGGCCGCAGCAGGGCTTTTGCGCTTACGCGCCTCCACCTGCTGCTTCCCGGCGGGATACGCCGCCTTGTACACCTCTCCCAGAGTGCACATATAATACTGTGAAATGAAATGCCATAGCCGCAGTTGGGCCTCGGTGATGGGCTCCAGCCCCTCGGCCAGCCCTTCTATGGGGTGAACCTGGGACGGGTCTATATCCGGGACGGAAGCAATGCGGCTTACCACAGCCACGTACTGGCGTCCGGCGAGTTTTACATTGACTCTGGAGCCTACGGATACGTTAGCCGTGGTATAATACCAAGGCTCCCACTCAAGCTTGAGTGGGAGTATGGTCTGTATGTATTGGTATTTGTCCAATATCGTATATTACTGAAGCTGTCCAGCCTCTGCCTGCCTGATCATGTTCTCGTTGGCAGAAACGTAGATCTCTACGCGGCGGTTCTGGGCACGTCCCTCTTCGGTAGCGTTGTCGGCAACAGGCATGTCGAATGATTTGCCCACTGCATCGAGCCTTGTGTTGGCGATACCGTTCTGGTTGAGGAAGGTCTTCACTGCGTCAGCCCTCTGGCCAGAGATCCTCTGGTTAACAGCTGCGGTTCCGATGTTGTCGGTGTGTCCCCAGATGGTGATGTTGGTCTCGGGAAGGTCTCTCATCTCATTTGCGAACTGAGCCAGGGTAGCCTTTGACTGATCGCTGAGGTTAACTCCGTTGAACGGGAAAAGGATTCCGCTCTCGAAGGTAACTTTGATAGCCTCGAGGCCGTTAGCATCGGTGATGGTCTCTACACTTGCGCCCTCGAGCTTTGCGAGCTCTTCAGCCTTCTGGTCCATCTTCTTGCCGATAACTGCACCAGCTGCGGTTCCTACTGCGGTTCCGATGGCTGCGCCGATAGCAGCGCTCTTACCGTCTTTTCCGAAAATTGCACCAAGGCCAGCGCCAACTGCGGCACCTGCACCGGCACCAATCAAAGAACCTTTGCCGGTCTGGTTCATTGAAGCGCATCCCGATACTGAGAACAGGATTGCTCCTACAAGAATCATTGAAATAATCTTTTTCATATTCTAATAAATTAGCGTTAATTCGTTTCAACTCCCAAATTTAATAAAAATTTTGGATGGAAAAGAATTTTCTGTATATTTGCAAGCCCAATTAAACAAATGGTGTTGTAGCTCAGGTGGTAGAGCAATGGACTGAAAATCCATGTGTCGCCGGTTCAACTCCTGCCAACACCACACGAAAAAAGCCTTCAGGAACATCTGAAGGCTTTTTTCGTGTGGTGTAGATTCCAGATTGAGGGGCGTACCCCTCAAACTCCCTGGGTCGGGCTTCGCCCTCCGAAAAACCGTATCCGAGGCCGACCTGAGGACACGAGGATACTATTCGTGTGTGGCGAGGCGCTGTTCTGCGAGGGATTCGTATTTGGTGCCGGGGCGGCCGTAGTTGGCGTAGGGGTATATGGAGATGCCTCCGCGGGGAACGAAAAAGCCCGTAACCTCTATATATTTAGGATCCATCAACTTTATGAGGTCCTTCATAATGACGTTGATGCAGTCTTCGTGGAAACCGCCGTGGTTGCGGAAACTGAAAAGATACAGTTTGAGACTCTTGCTCTCTACCATACGCTTGTCAGGAATGTAGGAGATGCGGATCTCTGCAAAGTCCGGCTGCCCGGTAATAGGGCAGAGCGTGGTGAACTCCGGGCAGTTGAAACGCACCCAGTAATCATTATCCTGATGCTGGTTCTCGAAACTCTCCAGAACTTCCGGAGAATAGTCCTCTTTGTAGACGGATTTGCCGCCAAGGGCCTTGAGGCCTTCTTCTTTCCTGTCGTTATGCATATTGGACGTTGTTCTCTTTTTTCTTTATGATACGTACTATTAATGCGGTGAGCGGGAGCACCACCACCTCGTAAAGAGTCTTGCAGACCACCTGAGTGAGTACAAGCGAGAGAATTCCCTGGAACGGCATTATTCCGGCAAATACCATCGGGAAGAAGATGAGGGAATCTACGGCTTCTCCGCCAAGGGAGGAGAGGATGGCCCTCCAGCCGAAACCCTTGTCCCCGGCCTTTTCCTTCATCTTGCTCATTATCCTGGCATTGACCGTGGAACCTGCAAAGAAAGCCAGCAGGGAGGCCACGGCTGTGCGCGGGGCAAGTCCGAAGAGGGAATTGAAAGAATCGCTTAGGGAGCGGTTGTCTTCGTAAAGCGGTGCCGGAAGCATTGTTACCAAACCGGCCATCAGGCTTACGAACAGGCTCATAATGAAGCCCATAATAATGACCCTCATAGCTGCCTTGTAACCATATATCTCGGTAAGACAGTCATTTACGATATAAGAAATAGGGAAAATCAGAATTGCTCCTGAAAGCTGCAGCGGCAGGGATCCTACCTGCCAGGTTCGTGGTACGAACAGATTTGAAGATACGAGGCATACGCAGAATATCACTGCTAGCCACACATAAGTAGTTGAGTGTTTCATAATTTCTTGTTTTTATAGTGGTACCAAGCACACTTGATCCAGTATTTTACCGAATCGCACTGCAAAAATAGCAATTACTTCCAAAAAATCTTTATTTTTGCTTATTCCTTAAACTAATAATCGAAATGAAACTTGACGGAAGAAGAGAAAGTTCCAATGTAGACGACCGCAGAGGTCGTTCTACAGCCACCACCGTTGGCGGAATAGGACTAGGTGGAATCATCATCGTCGGACTCATATCCCTGCTCTTGGGAAAGAACCCTCTGCAGGCCCTTCAGACAGTCCAGGAAATCCAGGAGACAATGGGCGGAGTCACTACAAGCCAGGATCCCAACTGGCAGCCCAGCGAGCAGGAGCAGGAACTGGCCCAGTTCGCCAGCCGTATCCTTGCCGGAACTGAAGACGTATGGACAGAGATTTTCAGACAGAACGGCAGGACCTATGAGGCCCCCAAGCTCGTTCTTTTCTCAGGTGCGGTACAGTCGGGTTGCGGAGGCGCAACTTCTTCTTCCGGTCCTTTCTACTGCAGCGCAGACCGGACAGTATATATAGACCTCTCGTTCTTTATGGATATGCGCCGACAGATTGGAGCGGACGGAGACTTTGCCTATGCGTATGTGATTGCGCACGAGGTGGGCCATCACGTACAGAACCTTCTGGGAACGCTCTCCCAGGCTCATAACCAGATGGCCAGGTCAAGCGAGGCCCAGAGCAATCAGATCAGCGTGCGTCTGGAACTTCAGGCAGACTTCTATGCGGGAATCTGGGGCTACTATGACAACAAGATGTTCGGATCTCTGGAGGAGGGTGACATACAGGAAGCCCTGAATGCAGCATCCAAGATCGGAGATGACTATCTCCAGAAAAAGGCGCGCGGCTACACCGTTCCCGAGTCGTTCAACCACGGAACTTCCGCCCAGAGGGAGAAATGGCTCAAGAGAGGCCTCACAACCGGAAACCTTTCACTTGGAGACACTTTCTCACCTAATTACAGGGACCTCTAGCAGACGGGCTAAACGCCTATGCGGAGCTTGCGCTCCACGTACTTGATCAAATCTACAAGACTATCGTCGTCCTTTGCAACAGTGTTTATGATGCAAAGGACGCCTTTTTTAATCTCTATGCTCATCATTCGCATAGGGGAGCCGTCCTCGCAATAGGCTTCGAAGCCATAGGCCTTGCGGCCGTTGAAGGGCCATTCGTAGATGGGGTCTGCGTCTTCAGGGTCGTCCTCGTCGAAGCCAATCATGTCGGCGTAGTTGGCGAAGGCCTGGTCTGCGGCGGTGGTGTCCTCAGGCATAGGGCCTACGTAGATGTCTATGAGGCCGTCGTCGCCCCCTTTTTCCGGGTTGGGGAGATAAGCCTCCAGGTGGGTTATTTCAGCCCCGGTCTCATCCTCGAAACTGTCCAGAGTGCAGTTCCACCCCTGGGGCAGGGGGAGATTGATTTTGTATACTGTCTGTTGCATATCACAAATTTAAACAAAAACTGCCTTTGGCAAATAATTTGCGAGTATCTTTGTGGAAAGAAAGAAGAATGACAAAAAAACTGCTTTTGTTATTGCTTATCGCATTAATCCCGACGGGTGCATTCTGCCAGGCGCAGAAATGCACCCTCAGCGGTTATGTTAAGGACGCAGGATCCGGAGAAGTGATCATTGGAGCAGTTGTAAACCCGGTTGGGTCAAGTATTGGAGCCGTCACAAATGCATACGGTTTCTATTCATTGGAAGTCCCCGCAGGCAGTTACGACATAGCCTGTTCATCCCTCGGCTTTGCGGCCGACACCCTCAAGATGAACATCACCTCCAACCTCCGCCACGACTTCCTCCTTTCCCAGATGAGCCTTTCCCTTGACGGAGCCAAAGTTACGGCGGAATCCAAGAGAGACCGCCTCCTCCGACCTGAAATGGGCCTCGCCAACGTGACGGGAGACCTCGCAAAGCGCATCCCAGTCATCTTCGGAGAGACTGACATCATAAAAGTCATACAGATGATGCCAGGCGTCCAGTCTCCGAGCGAGGGCTCCACCGGCTTCGTCGTCCGCGGCGGCGCCGTTGACCAGAACCTCATCCTGATGGACGAGGCTCCTGTATACAACGTAGGCCACTTCATGGGCTTCTTCTCCGTCTTCAACAACGATGCTGTCAAGACCGCAGACCTGTACAAAGGAGACATAGCCCCCAAGTACGGCGGAAGGCTGTCGTCGCTCCTCGACGTCCATACAAAGGACGGCAACATGCAGAAGATAGGAGGATCGCTGAGCGTAGGCCTCATCTCATCCAAGGCCCTGATAGAGGGTCCCATTGTCAAGGACAAAGCCAGTTTCATGATTGCCGCGAGGCGTACCTACATAGACCTGTTCTTCCCGCTTTTCGAAGGCCTGAAAGGCGACAAACTGTTCTTCTACGACCTCAATGCAAAGGCCAACTGGATAGTGGGAGAGAACGACAGGCTGTACCTGAGCGTCTTCAGCGGGCACGACATATTCGGGATGCACAACAAGGACATCACCGACATAGACATGGAGGTGGACTTTGCCAACAACACCCAGTCCCTGCGCTGGAACCACGTCTTCTCGCCCAAACTCTTCTCCAACTTCACGCTCATCAACTCCAAGTACGACTACGGGATGCAGCTGCTGTACTCGGCGGCCGACATAGACTTCCTGTCCCACCTCACCAGCCAGAGCGCCAAGGCCGATTTCACCTGGTTCGCCAACGCCCGCAACACCGTCTCGTTCGGAATGCAGGGAACCTACTACGTGATAAGCCCTGCCGAACTGTCGCCCAGGTCCGACGGAATCTTCAGCGAATACAAGTACCCTTCTACCAATGCGACCGAACCCGGCGTATACATACAGAACGAACAGAAGGTCACCGACGCCATATCCCTGCGCTACGGCCTCCGTCTTTCGTATTTCGCCACCCTGGGAGAGCGTCAGCAGAGGTATTACAACCCCGACCACACGCCGGGCGTCGTAAAGGAATTCGGAAAAGGGGAGAAGATAAAGGACTGGTACAGTCTGGAGCCGCGTTTCTCCTCATCGTTCAACATCACCCCGTCTATGTCGCTGAAGGCTGCGTACAGCAGGAACGTACAGTATATCCAGCAGGCAGTTTTCAGTATTTCAGGTTCTCCTATGGACATCTGGTTCACGGCGTCGCCTACCATAGAGCCGCAGATATCAGACCAGTTCTCTGTGGGCGTTTTCAAGAACTTCGCGAACGACGCGGTGGAGACCAGCCTGGAGATGTTCTACAAGAACAACAAGAACACCATAGATTTCAAGGACCATCCCAACGTGATTATGAACGAGGATATGGAGGCCGAACTCCGTTCCGGACGCTCATACGCCTACGGCGCGGAACTGATGGTCAAATATGACAAGGACAATTTCAACGGATGGGTGGGTTACACCTTCTCCCAGTCAAAATACGTGATTCCGGAGATAAACGACGGCAAGCCGTACGATTCGCCTACAAACCACAAGCACAGCGTGTCGGTAGTGGGATCATACGACATAACCCCGCGCGTTTCTGTCTCTGCAGACTGGATATACTACAGCGGAGCCCCTACCACTTACCCGTCGGGCGTATACGAGATAAACGGCACCCGAATCCCTCTGTATTCTGACCGCAACTCGGACCATTTCCCCGATTATCACCGTATGGACCTCTCGCTGACGCTGCACAGCGGGCGCGTGCCCAAGGGCGAGCGCTGGCACAGCGAGTGGAACCTGTCGGCATACAACCTGTACGCCAGGCACAACGCCTGGTCCCTGGATTTCCAGTACGACCCCAGCGGAGAACTGAAAGCTAAGAAGTACTATCTGTTCAAGATAGTGCCGTCAATTTCCTACACTTTGACTTTCTAGGCAATGAACAAGACAGCACGCATATTCATCTGTCTGGCCGCGGCTGTTCTGACAGTCTCCTGCGTGGACGATTTCACGCCGGACGTAAAGGACGCGCCGGAGCCCAGGCTGGTGATAGACGGCCTGCTGACCACGGAGCCTGCGGCGCACCGCGTGCGCCTTTCTATGTCGGCTCCTTTCGGCACGCCTTCGTCCCAGATTCCCGTCGTGTCCGGAGCCAGCGTGAGCATCTGGGACGGGGAGAAGACAGTGACTCTCAGGGAGGACCCAGGCACTGGCTGCTACTACACTCCAGATGACTATTACGGCCAGGCAGGCAGGACCTACCGCCTTGACGTTGAGGTGGACCTGGAAGGGGAGCGCAGGCATTACAGCGCCGAGGACGAGATGCCTCCCAAGGGAATCCGCGCGGACGCGATGGACTATTACAGGATGGCGGACTCTGTGTGGATGTTCACAATCTGGGGGCAGGACCTTCCAGGCATAGCCAGCCACTACGCCGGAGAGTTGGTGGTGCACGACCGCCGGCTTCCCGTGGGGCAGTGGGTGTTCATAGACGGCCTCTCGATGTTCGACGGCAACTATCTGTTTGCAGGTGAATACCTTCCATATCTGGTATCGGACCTTATCCCTTCAGAAGAGCCTCTGACTCCGCTGGTAGAGGGAGATATGGTGACCCTGCGGTTCTACTCCCTTTCAGATTTCTTTTATGACTGGATCCTGGCGATGACAAACGAAACCACCGCCCGCATTCCAATGCTGTCATCGCAGCCGGCCAACCTGCCTTCCAACGTGCACGGCGAGGGCGTCCGCGGCTGCTTT
>JAGCVB010000019.1 GCA_017962585.1 Bacteroidales bacterium | reverse complement strand
GAGGCAGGTCTGCGGCCGTGTAAATGCCGGAATCCTTGAGGACGTCCGCCGAAAGCGGAGTATCCAGGAGGCTGGCAAATTCAAAGGCCTTGGACTTGACGTTCACAGTGTCCACCATAAACGGAGTCTTTACAGGGAAAGGTCCTGCGTAACGGAATTCACGAACCGGGATGTTTGCCGCCAGTGCCGAAACTGCTATGGCAGCGCAGGCGATAGTCAGGAGTATCTTTTTCATAATGACTGTGTTTTCTGGTCACTAAAGTACAAAAAAAAGAAGAAACGGCAATTCTGCCGTCCCTTCCAATCTTAAAATGAAGAGTGGATTCTGACCGGCGTCAGAATCCAAATCCGCCTCCGCCGAACTGCTCCATCATCCTGCGCTGATCCTCTTCGTACTTCTTGAACTGATCCTCGGTGAGAACGCTCTTGAGGAAGTCGGTCTGAGCTTTCATCCTCTTCTGCATTGCCTCCATGTCAAAGCCGAAGCCGCCCTGTCCCTGGGACATCTGCTCTGTCATTTCCTTTACGTCCTTGACGAAGAACTCAGTAATCTTCTTGTACTGTGCGTCATCTACCTTGCAAACCTCCTTGATACGGTCTGCCTGCATCTTTGCGATGTCCTCCGGATTGAACTGTCCGAAGCCCTGTGCAAAAGCGCCGGTTGTCATTACAAGGGCCATAAGACCCAACAAAAATTTTCTCATGTTATAAAGTGTTTAAGAAACGTTAACTGTTATTTAGACACCATTTATCCCAGTTTGTAAAAAAGTGTTGCGAATTTTTTTTGTATATTCGTGACTACCACATACGAAAGTACTCAAACTAAACACTTTATATTATGCGCAGATCATTGTTGGCTTTGGTTGTCCTGGCAGCGGCGCTGACCGGATGCAAGACTAAGAACCCCGTCCTGACTGTTGAAGGAGGTCAGATCCAGGGTGTAGAAACCACCGTAAAGGGTGTATATGTTTACAAAGGAGTTCCTTTTGCCGCACCGCCGGTCGGAGACCTGCGCTGGAAAGAACCTCAGCCTGTGGTTCCTTGGGAAGGAGTCAAGATTGCCGACACCTTCAGTGCCGGCGCAGTCCAGGCTCCGCACGATTCATCCAACCCCTGGACCAGCGAATTCTATATGAAAGATCCCGAATTCAGTGAGGACTGCCTCTATCTGAACGTCTGGACTCCTGCACCCGGACAGACGGACAAAAAACTCCCCGTAGCAATGTGGATACACGGTGGAGGCTACACCGGAGGCTGGAGCTGGGAGCCCGAATTTGACGGAAAGTCCTGGGCAGAGAAGGGCGTGGTGATGGTCACGATCAACTACCGCCTGGGTATCTTCGGATTCCTGAATCATCCCCTGCTGGCAGCAGAGAGCCCGCACGGAGTGGCTGGAAACTACGGAATCCTGGACCAGATTGCAGCCCTCAAGTGGATATACAACAACATAGCCCAGTTCGGAGGAGATCCCGACAACATAACCATCCTGGGACAGAGCGCAGGCGCCGGCAGCGTCAAGACCCTCTGCTCCTCCCCTCTTACCGGAAATCTCATAAAGAAGGCCATCATCCAGAGCGGCGGCGGCGTAACCGAGCCCAGGCCCGCCGGATCCGCCCCTGCAAACTTCAATATGCCCGCAGCCCCGACAACGCAGGAAATCTTCGAGTGGGCAGGTTATGACACCCTGGAGAAGATGCGCGCCGCATCCACCCAGGACATCTTCACACTTGCAGCCCGCTACAGCGAGGCTACAGGAAAGCGCGGCAACATCAACTCAAGGCCATACTCTGACGGTTACGTCACCACTGAGAGTTTTGACGCGGCAGCCTTCGACGGCACAATCAAGGACATCCCTTATATGATAGGATACACCCGCGACGATATGGGCAACGGCAGCCCGCAGGCAGCCATAGACCTGTTCTGCAGCCTGCGCAACAAGGCCGGCAAGCCAGTATACGCATACCAGTTCGCCCGTCCGCTGCCTGACGACGCAGCCGGTTCCCACGACATGAAGGGAGCTTTCCACTCTTCGGAACTTTGGTTCATGTTCAACTCTCTGGAGCACAGCGACAGGCCGTTCACAAAGGCTGACTGGGAACTTGCCGAGAGGATAATCACCCACTGGACCAACTTCGCAAAGACCGGAGATCCCGGCAACGGCTGGAAACCTTTCACCGCGGACGCTCCGGATTATATGGTGTTCAAGGTGAACGCAGATGAAACGAAAGATGCCTCCGCTATGGGACAGCCCGTAGCAAGAGGCAACTGATAGAGGCTTTTTTTATCGTCAATGAATGTCGATCTGCTTTACTGCTTCCTCTTTCTGAACTTTGGTAAGTTTAGGAAGCACGATGTCAAGGACACCATTTTCCATCTTAGCAGAAATGCGCTCGGCGTCTACATCGTCAGGGAGCAGTAAAGTCTGCTGATACTTCTCGTAGGAGAACTCCCTCCTGAGGTATCTGCCGTGCTTTGCGCCCTCCTTGTTCTCAGACTTCTTTTCCATCTCGATATGGAGGTTGCCCTCGTGGTCTACGTGAACTTTGAAGTCTTCCTTTGCGAGTCCCGGAGCGGCCAGTTCTACATTGTACTCTTTTTCGTTCTCTATTACATTGATGGCAGGAGCCGTATAGTTTGCCCTCTCCATCCAGCTGTTGTCGAAGAAATCATTGAAAATGTCCGGCATCCAGCTATTCGTTGTTCTTCTAACAGGTAACATAATACAAAACTTTTAAGTTAAACATCTTTGACTGTGGGAAGGGCAAAGGGCGGACCACATACGGAAAATGGACTTTTTGGCAAGGATTGATGCCAAAAAGTCCATTTTCAAGTGCCAAACTGGCCGCTTATTTGATCTTGTAGGCTATGAGGGCAGTGCCGTGACGGGCGTAGAGAACTCCGTCAGAAATCACCAGATGTGCCCAGTTGGGGCCTGTTCCCTTGTCCATACGGAACTCGCTAACGGTCTTGAACTCCTTTCCGTCAGGCTTTACCATTCCTATGTATCCGCGGCGCTCGTCGTAGCAGTAGAGCATTCCGTCGGCAAATATGATGGAGCCTTTGCCTTTTCCGCCGGACCAGGCAGAGTTGTAGAGGGTCTTGCCGGTGTTCCAGTCGAGGGCGAGCCAGTTGCCGCTGTTGTTGTTCACCCAGTTGGTTCCGTAGATGACTCCGTCCACGAGCACATAGCCTCCGTGATGGGTATCCATATCGGAATTCTTCCATACCAGGGTCACTCCATTAAGATTGTCGTTGAGCTGAAGCATAAAGGAACCGATGTCATATCCCTGGCTGAAGAAAATACGGCCATCCTTGAACAGAGGGCTGTTGGGCGGGATATTGTCGTCACGCCTGTCTCCCCAGTCGGAGAACGTCCACTCTATGTTGCCGTTTGCAGGGTCTGCTCCGAATATGCTGTGCATAGTGAAGGCCACTATCTGCTTCTTGCCTTTCCACTCTATGAGGATGGGGGTGGCGTAGGCGCGCTTCTCTCCGAGTGTGCGGGACTTCCAGATCTCCTTGCCGGTTTCTGCATCGAGGGCCACGAGCGAGGTCTGGTTTCCTCCAGGAGAATAGATGACTTTGTTGTCCACTATAAGCGGGCTCTCGGCGGTACCCCAGTTGCCGGTAGTGGTGCGGTAAGTGGAGTTTCCGTCAACTTTCCATACAACCTTGCCATCTGCGGTATTCAGGCAGACTACCTCTCCGCTTCCGCTTATGACATAGGCCTTGCCGTTATAGATTGTAGGGGTGGTGCGTGACTCGGGATAAGAGTTTCTCCAGGGCGAACCGTATGCAGCGGTATAGATGACCTTTCCGTTCTTGTCAAGGGCTGTGAGCACTTCCTGCCTCTTGTCCTCTGAAAGGCCGGTGATGTAAACCCTGTCACCGTCAATTACGGGACTGGAGTAGCCGTCACCTACCTGAAGGTTCTCCCACAGCTTGGCGGGGCCGTCTGCAGGCCAGGTTTTCATCAGGCCTGTCTCTGACAGATACTGTCCGTCGTGCTTGGGGCCGCGGAATCCGTCAGGGGCAGTACTTTGGGCGTACGCGCAAACGCAGGCCGCAAAAACACAGATGGATGATAATATTCTTTTCATAATCAACATAATTATATACTATACAACTGATTCATATATTTCCATAAGCCTTGCGGCCATAACGGCGCCGTTATATCGGCTGCCGGACAGTTCCATGGCACGGGATGAAAGGCGGCCGTAAAGGTCCCTGTCCGTAAGGACTTTTTCCAAAGCGTCGGTCAAGGCTTGAGGTGATGCCGGATCGTAAAGCAGTCCCGCGCCGTCGGTTATTTCAGGGAATGAACCGCTGTCAGGCTCTACGGCAGGACGTCCGGAGGCGAAGGCTTCGCAGAGATAGAGTCCTACTCCCTCGTTGAAGCGAAGAGGCACCGATAGTACACTTATCTGAGGGTAGAAATCCGCGTGGGAATCTACATCATACGGTACAAAGGTAACATCTTCTTTATATGGTGCAAGTATTTCCTTTACTTTTTCCAAGAATTTCTTGTCATCAGAGCCCATGGCTCCGCCTCCGACCTTGAGTTTAAGTCCCGGGACAGTTCCCCTGCGCTTCAGTTCCACAAAGGCCTGCGCCAGCAGGTCCAGGCCGTCAAGGGCGTTCATCCTGTAGAAGAAACCAATCGTGGGTTCAGACGGCTGCCCTAAGTTACGGTATCGTTCCATATCTACTCCGGGGTATACCACTTCAAGGCTTTTCAATGAAGGCATACGCTGCACTGCTATATCCTTGTAATAATTGCTGGAAGCTATGAACTGGTCTACATAAGCGGCATTGCGGCTTACCGCCTCCCAGGCTTTGGAAACATATTCTTCTTTAAGGGAGTCTATCCAGACTTCCTCGTCCTGGAGAGAACAGACCACCGGTATTCCAAGCTCCTCCTTGATGAACCTTGCTATGCCTATGAGCAGGGAGGAAGACAGATGGACTACGTCAGGAAGGCCTTCAGAGCGCATCCAGGCTACCATATCTTCCATATTCTTACGGAAGGCGCCGTCCTGGCCCTCTATCATGGACATTGTCATCCCCTCCATACCCGCGGCGGAGGTGGTACCGGAAAGGGACGCCGCCAGACCGAGCATCTTTTCAGACCCTATAGCCTTGCGCATCCAGGAAGGCATCTGCCCCTTCTTGAACAGCGCCTGCTCCAGATAATAGGAGGTTGCGGGAAAAAACACGGGAACTCCTTGGGTGCTTATCTTCATCGGAAGGTAGAGGGGCATTATTATCACATCGTGCCCTTCTTTCAGCAGAGCCTGCGCCAGGAGATTGTCCCTGAAGCAGTTACCACAATAATACGTGTCCCCGGCACTTGGAGAGATGAACAGTATCTTCATATTTTGCTTATCACTTTCTTGACTGACAAATAAACCCCGTACAACAGGCAGGCGGCAAACACTATACACAGGATCCAGATGAGAGCCGGTATGTTGCCGAACGATATTATTACACTCAGCAGGGCTCCGCTCACTCCGAGAGCCACTGCCAGCATAGGAACAGGCCCGTATTCTTTGAACAGCAGTTCCCTGACGGTGTCCTTGGGAATGCCGAGGCAAGCCCACTGCTCTATGTCTTCCTTACGAGCAGCCAAGTTCTTTCTCAAAATGACGAAGAAACTTACCAGCCCCAGAAGAAGGCCGGCGAATCCCAGCATCAGGAAGATTGTCAGATAGGCGTCGGTCACCGAATTGAACTCCTTGAGCCTGTCCAGGGTTGGAGTGACACGTATTCCGTACTCGTTCAAGGCGGTGGCCGCAATACGGGCATCGTCCTGCTGGGGGCTCTTCAGAAGGAAGACCTCACTTCCCGTAGACTGAGGCCAGAAACGCTGGAAAACGGATCTGTCCATTACTATATTGCCCTGGAACACGGTATTGGGCAGAGTCCCGCATATTACTATGTCGACAGGATTCCCGCGGGAATCACTGTATCGCAAGGTATCGCCTACCTGCTTGGCCATTCCCCAAAGGAGAACTGTTTCGTCCACCAGGGCAACGGGGGCGCTTCGCATATATTCGGCGGTTATCTCCCCGGAGGGGAAATCCCTCAGGAAGACGTCCATATCTGCCGCGAGGATGGCTGGGGTCTCCACTTTGTTCAGATTGAGGCAGCTTGCGTCGTCCCCCTCTGCGCGCAGGAATTGAAGGATTTCCGCCTGCGGCGAAAGCGTGCCGAGGGAGAGATGATTGCGCCCCTGAGGTGTCGAGAGGTCGTAGTAGACGGGCACCGAGGTCTCACACCACCAGCCGTATCCGCCCGTGAGGGACGTGCGCTTGCTGGCGTCAGTGAAATCCTGGCGGTTGAGGCCCACGGCAAAGACGATGAAAACGCCGAGGGCAAGCGTTATGAAGGAGAGCGTGGCGCCGGAGCGTGAGTAATAAAGACTCTCACGGACAAGGCCGGAGCGTGAGACGTCGTTGGACGGTTTTTTCAGGATGTAGAAGCAGAACCACAGGGTTCCGGCGGCCACCCAAAGGCAGCCTGTCAGCACAAAGCTCACCACCGCGCCCAGAGGCTTGGACAGGAATGGAAGCACGAGCATAAGCGCCGTACATATTATCGCCCAGATTCTGATGCGGGAAGGCTTGGCCTGTCTGGGTGCCTTCCTGCCACCGCGCATAGAGCGGCGAAGAGTGAGGATTACGGTGGCAAGGGCCAGGACCAGGCCGGCAAGCAGACCTGTTATCAAAGTCAGCGGCCGGGGATAAACTGCAAATCCGTCAGTATGTGTAGCTCCCTTCCAGAGATTTCCAAGAAGGAAAAGCACTAGGAAGGCGTATATCAATCCTGCTATTACTCCCGCCAGAGACGCTGTTCCAAGCACGGGAGCCGCTTCGCTGGTAAGCATTTTTCTGATTGTGCCGGGCTCATATCCTACGGATTCCAGCACATCCATCTCTTCCCTGCGCTTCTGCAACATTTCCTTTAAAGGATTGAGGATGAGCAACAGGGCTGCTGCTATTATGAAACAGCCCAAAGCCAGGAAGAGCCCGCCGAAATCCACTCCACCCCTGGCAGCGGCAAGGCCGGACTCCAGCGGATGTATCATAGATACTCCGCATTGGGAGGCCGTCAGCCGCTCCAGGTCCGCATCCCCTTCAAGACGAAGTGCTGTCGCAGCCCCGTAAGGATTCTTCCAGGAAGAAGCCACTGCCGAGTACGGAAGTATGGCCTTGGGCGCAGAGCGGTAATGCTCCCAATATAATTCATCACTTTGGCTTATGAGCGACATATCCAGAGGCAGGTCGCTGTCCCAGTCGGAGCATCTTTGAGCCTCCGTAAGGCCCGGGTAAGAAGCGCTGAGTCCCGGATCTGCAAGGATTTCGTCCAGAGTAATTATCTTGCCCACGCGAAGAGTTACTGAATCGGTCTGCAACTGCTTCATTCCAGGAGATACGTAGTACGAAACCGTTATGGCATCACCTATACGTGCGCCAAGGCGGGCCGCGGTGTAGTCGCTGAGGTAAATCTGGTCCGCCGGAATGCTTTCTCCTCTGTAATAATCCATTGCCGTTACAAAGGAATACGGCACAAACTTATCCCCCGTGGAAATGGAATTGGCAAGATACGAAAAGAGCCTGTCGGGCTTGGAATCGCGGCTTCGGAAGGCTTCCATCACGTCTTCCTGAAGGAAAACCGCTTCCGAAACTATTTCTTTGCGCCCGTCCGCGGCAACACGCACGGACAGGCCCGCATACTCGGGCTTGAAAGCGGCGTCCAGCACGCTCTCATCCAACTCCTGGGAGGAAAAGACCATACTTATCTTGTCCCCCGTCTCCAGGTTTTCGCAAAGCTCGCTGCGGCTCACGAATACATTGAACGGAAGTACCTGCGCGACCCTGAGGCTCAGGTTTCCGCCCTGCGAGGCCGTCAGGACGTCGGCGCAGGAGAGCCTGAGGCCGATGGCGTATTCTTCAGTGACGAACAGGGAACCCGACGGAACCAGCCCGTTGCGCGGGAGGCGCAGCACCACTGTGCTTCCCTTCCCCGCCCCTATTTCCTTGCTGAGAGCCGAATTCAGTTTCACCGTCCCGGGCTCTACGGAGTCCGTCCCCCACACGCATACCGGAATCAGCCGTCCATCTGCGGACACAAAACCGTCAGAATAGAGCATCCCCTGCCCTGAAGGTACGGCCTTGGCAAAGGCGGCGTCCAGATATCCGTTTTGAGAGACAATTACAGTGCGTGCGTCGCCCAGGCGGTCCAGGGTGCGTTTCTCCAGAGAATGGCGCACGGAATCGCCTACGATCAGGCTACCGGCAATGACTCCCGCAGCCACGGCGCAGGCTATGGCTATCAGTCTCCAGAACCGCCTGTAATAGCGGATGCTACCGGCTGCTAGGTCTCTACTTCTCAATTACTGTACGGTTTTCTATACAAAGCCTCCGGGCGGCGGCAGCGGCCGTCTGCTCCGAGTGGGTTACCATAATAAGGGTAGTGGAACGCTCCTTGACCAGTTCTGTGAGCAAGGAGAGTATGGCGCCAGCATTGTCCGAGTCCAATTGCCCCGTGGGCTCGTCCGCAAGGACCAGCAGGGGCTGCATCACGAGGGCACGGCAGAGCGCCACCCTGCCGGCTTCGCCTCCAGAAAGGGTCGATGGATACTGCGCCTCAAGCGCCTCTATCCCTGTCCTTGACATAAGGGAACGGGCATAGGCTATCTGGTCCTGGGAAGCGCTGCTAGAGATGGCCAGGCAAGGCAGAAGTACGTTCTGCAGTACGGTATACTGGGGCAGGAGCCGGTGATCCTGAAATACGAATCCGATTTTGCGATTGCGCACCTCGTAAGGATTTGCAAACGGGTTCTCTCCGTCAAGTAAATAAGTACCTTCATCCGGTTCCAGAAGCGTTCCCAGCATACGCAGGAGGGTTGTCTTTCCGCTTCCGGACGGGCCGGTTACGGCCACTGACTCCCCTTTCTCCACGCTGAAGGACACGTCCCTCAGTATGGTATTGCTGCGGCCGGACCCGTCAGGGTAACTCTTCTGGATTCCTTTCAGTTCAATTAGCGCCATATCAATCTCATTTGCCGAAGCACAGCAGCGTGCCTTTGGCGGTAAGTATCATAAATCTGTCTTTGATGACCGCCGGACTGGCGATGATGTCCTCTCCTGCGTCATATTCCCACAGGAGGCTTCCGTCCGACTTGTCAAAAATGCATACTATTCCGTTCTTGGTACAAGCGATGACCTTGTCCCTGCATACCAGAGGAGAACTCTGTCCCGGATTGCCTTTAAGCAGGACTGACCAGTTAAGGCTTCCGTCCTTCCGGCTGTATGAACTCAGCTGCCTGTCGGAAGAAAAGGCATAAACCGCCTTGGAGTCAACCGCAGGGACGCTTACATAGTCGGAACTCTCTTCGGTGGCCTCTTTCAGTTTGCTCCATTTTCCCATTTTTCCGTCCTGCAGAGAAACTGCGTACAGATTGCCGGAATAGTCTCCCACATACGCCGTATTGCCCGAAATTGCGGGAGAACAGGGGATATACGCATCCAGTTTGAGCGAGTCCACGGCCTCCCCCGTCCTGCAGTCTATCATCCTGAGCCACTGGTCGCATCCGCCGAACAGCACGTCCTGCTTCCAGCTGGCCGCGGCCCCGTTTAGGTAGTACCCTGACTCGTACCGGCTCAGAAGCGAGCCGTCCGAGGCGTCTATGCAGTACATCCAGTTGTCGTAGCTGCCCACCACCACCGCCTCCTTGCCTGCGAAACTGACCAGGTTGGGAGACGCGGATATCTGCCCCTCGGTCTCATATTCCCAAAGCAAGTCTCCGTCGGGCAGTCTCATTGCCAGCAAGCTGCCTGCGGTGGTGCCTATGTAAAGGACGTCGCCGCTAATGAGAGGCGTCGCCTCTATGAAAGTGTCGAAGTCTTTCTCGAAGACCTGGACTCCGTCGGCATCTATTCCGTACATCTTGCCCCTGCGGTCGAACCAGTATGTGACGCCATCCTTGACTACGGGAGAGCCCTCCGCACGCGGCCCGGTGGTGAAACTCCACAGCAGCTGCGGCTTGGAAGGCAGTGCCTGGTCTGTGTATCCGCTCAGGGAAGAATCGCCCCTGAACACGTTCCAGTCCATACTGCCGGAGCCGCTCCCTTTGGAGCAGCCGGCGAATGCCAAAACGACGGCCAGGTATTTCAGCAGCCTTTTAATCATCTGATTATAGAGAGGGCCCCGGTAGGGCAAAGCTCTGCAAGGGATTCGTTTACGTTTCCATAACTGGCTTCGGGTATGTCCACCTGCATAGTGAAACCGCGTCCCTTGAAGCTGAATCCGTCCCGGGAATTGTAGACGCAGAGGCCGCAGTGTATGCACTTGGCAGGTTCGAACCAAAGGTCTCCAGTTATATGCTTGCGCTTCTTGAACGGCTGCGCAGAGGAGACGCCGAAACGCGGGGTCTTTATGCCGGCTTCGCTGGCAAGGTCCCGCAGGCGGCAGTCCTTGCGCGCCGCGCAGGCGCAGTGGAGGCAGTTGGAAGGCAGCGGCTGCTCTGCGCGCAGCCGGGTCTTCTCCTGCTCTGAAAACACGCCCTGGCGCGAGGTGAAGCGGGTCCTGTCCTGGACTTCGACATCAGAAGGGTCACCTTTCACAACCAAGTCTTCCTTTGCCGCCAGTTCTTTGACGATTGAACGGATTTCCACGTGCGCATCCACCGAGTTGCGGCGGCAGACCTTCTCGCAGGGGGCCTTGCAGTCATCGCAGGCCACCGAGGGCAGGTCGAAGACCGCAGCCAGGTACTTGCGGGCTCGCAGGTAATCTTTCCTGTCGTACGAGGCCAGCATACCCTCTATATTCAGGCCGTGAGGGCACACGGTGACACAAGGGGCCTCGCAGTCTGCCCTGTGGTCTCTCAAGAGCAGGTCCAGGGCCATCTTGCGAAGGGAAACCACCTGGTCGGACTGAGTGTCTATACGCATTCCCTCCACGGGGTACGTAGAGCAGGACGGGACCATCTGGGACCTGGTTTCGTCCAGCACCATACAAACCATACAGGACGGTTTGTACACGGCGTTTGGAGCGTAACAGAGGGACGGGACGTGTATTCCCACCCTCCGGCATACCTCCAGCAGGGTTTCGCCCTCAAGGGCCTCTACGACTTTATTGTTTACAGTAATGCGCATAACCTCAACTTATTGCAACTTCTTTCAAAGGCACCTTGTGAATGGCGTCGTAACTGCACTCCCCTATGCACAGGCCGCACTGGGTGCATTTGTCCACCTGGATGGAATGCTTTTCATAAGGGGTGTATTCGATGGCGTCGG
>JAGCVB010000130.1 GCA_017962585.1 Bacteroidales bacterium | reverse complement strand
CCTGCGGAGGACTCTGTCGCATACTGAGGCAGTTCCCTGCCCGATTTGTTCACTACTTTGATTATCATATTACTTAGGTGCTAACTTGTACAGGACTGCAGCAATTATCGCAAACAGCAGGTTAGGAATCCACAGCGCCACCGCAGGCGACAACGCCCCCGTGTAAACGAACATCTCGCTGAACTTCATAAAGAGGATGTAGGAGAAACTCAGCGCCAGGCCTATGGCTATGTTCCAGCCCATTCCTCCCCTTCGCTTGCGCGAAGAAAGGCTCACTCCCATAATGGTGAGGATGAATGCCGAGAACGGCAGCGAGAAGCGGTTCTGCTTCTCTATCTCGGCGTACATCACGTTGGCGTCGCCTCGCATCTTCTGCGTCTCTATGAGTTCGTTAAGTTCTTCGTACGGGAGGGTCTCCACAGTTTTCTTGTTCCGGTAGAAGTCCGACACCGTCAGGTTTATGACAGTGTCTATCTGGGATCCGGAGGTCACTGAATCCTGCACTCCGTCAATGTAATTGCGGATGAAATACTTCTGGAGCCTCCAGCCGGAGAATGTGGTATCCCACACGGCGTTCTCTGCAGTGAGCTTGCTCTTGAGTTTGTTGTTCTCTATCTCTTCCAGGGTGAAACGGTATGCAGTGTTGTTCCAGGTGGTAAACGACTCCACATAAACGAACTTGCCTGTGTCTATCTGATAGTGGATGTCGCGGTTGTACTCCGCCCTGTTCTTTACGTATTCGTTCTCGAATATCAGCCTTTCCTTGTTGGCCCTGGGTATCACGAACAAGTTTAGCGCGAGTGAAAGGATTGCTATGATGACGGCCGAAACTATGTACGGCACCAGCATCCGGTGATAGCTGACTCCGCCCGATAGGATGGCTATTATCTCTGAATCCGCCGCCATCTTGGAGGTGAAGAAGATCACCGTTATGAATACGAACAGCGGACTGAACATATTCATGAAATATGGCACGAAGTTCAGGTAATAGTCGAATATGATGGCTTTGAGAGGCGCCTCGTTAGACACGAACTTGTCTATCTTCTCACTGATGTCGAATATGATCACTATCACGATGATCAGGATCATCGCTATGAAGAAGGTGGTCATGAACTTCTTGAAGATATACCAGTCCAGTTTCTTTGGCCTCAGATCTATCATAACCTTTGCATTACTTGTTTAACCGTCTGCTCTTTCCACTGCAGGAAATCACCTTGGATTATGTGGGCGCGGGCCTGCCTTACCAGTTCAAGGTAGAAAGCCAGGTTGTGCTCGCTGGCAATCATTGCGGCGAACATCTCCCCTGCTATGAACAGATGGCGCAGATAAGCCTTGGTGTAGGTATGGTCTACGAATGACGTGCCACAGGGGTCCAGTTCGGAGAAATCTTCGGCCCATTTGGCGTTGCGCATATTCATTATTCCGTTCCAGGTGAAGAGCATACCGTTGCGGGCGTTCCTGGTGGGCATCACGCAGTCGAACATATCCACGCCGCGGGCTATGCCTTCCAGGATGTTGGCGGGCGTGCCCACTCCCATCAGGTAGCGGGGCTTGTCCTGCGGCATCAGCGGATCCAGGAGTTCCAGCATCTCGTACATCTTCTCCGTAGGCTCGCCCACTGCAAGGCCTCCGATGCCGTAACCGCCGGCTTCGTCCCTGAGGGCGTGCTCCACCGCGCGCTTGCGCAGTTCGGGATAGATGCAGCCTTGGATTATGGGGAAGAAGGTCTGGTCGTAGCCGTACAGGGGTTCTGTGCGCGCGAATTCGGCGCTGAAGCGGTCCAGCCAGTTCTGCGTCAGGTCGAGGGATTTCTTGGCGTAGGCGAAGTCGGCGTCGCCGGGGCAGCATTCGTCCAGGGCCATAATGATGTCGGCCCCGATTATCCTCTGGGTGGTGACATTGTTCTCCGGCGTGAATATATGCTTTGAGCCGTCTATGTGGCTCTGGAACTTGCAGCCTTCAAGCGTGAGTTTGCGTATCTGGGTGAGGGAGAAGACCTGGAATCCGCCGCTGTCCGTCAGGATAGGCCTGTCCCAGGATTCGAACTTATGAAGGCCTCCGGCCTTTCGCAGGGTTTCCAACCCCGGACGCAGGTACAGGTGGTATGTGTTGCCCAGGATTATCTGGGCGCCGATGTCATCCTTGAGCTCTTTGTGATAGACCCCCTTCACGGACCCCACGGTGCCCACGGGCATAAATATGGGCGTATGGATGCTGCCGTGCGCGGTAGTTATGACGCCGGCCCTGGCGCTGGAAGCCGTATCTTTATGTAAGAGCTCGAAATTCATCTTTCAAAGATAATAATTTATGCCTAAATTTGCTTGAATAAAATTATCTATCCCATATGAAAAAAAGCCTGATAAGCCTCAAGTTGATATTGATGAACTTTCTCCAGTTCGGCGTCTGGGGAGCATACCTTACATCAATGGGCAGTTTCCTTGCCGGAGCCGGCCTCGGCTCCCAGATATGGCTGTTCTTTGCAACGCAGGGTTTCGTCTCCATCTTTATGCCTGCACTCGCAGGAATAGTGGCTGACAAATGGATCCCGGCCCAGAAGGTCCTCTCCCTCTGCCACGGCCTCGCCGCGCTGTTTATGCTCGGCGCCGGATGGTATGCGGCTCAGGCTGGCGCAAGTCTGGAATTCGGGGTATTCTACGCTCTGTACACCTTAAGCATAGCGTTCTATATGCCCACCATCGCCATCTCCAATTCCGTGGCTTACAATGCGCTTGAGGTCAATGGGAAAGACCCCGTGAAGGACTTCCCTCCCATCCGCGTATTCGGTACCGTGGGATTCATCTGCAGTATGCTGTTCGTCAACTTTATGCGTAACGGTCAGGGCATCCAGTACCAGCACTCTTACGAGCAGTTCCTCACTTCAGGTATCCTGGGAGTCATCCTCGCAGCATATGCGCTTACAATGCCCAACTGCCCCTGCAAGCCCAAGGAGGCCGGAAGCCAGTCCTTTGCCGAAGCCACGGGACTCATCGCTTTCAAACTGTTCAAGCAGAAGAAATTCGCCATTTTCTTCATATTCTCAATGCTGCTGGGCGCCGCCCTCCAGGTAACCAACGGATACGCCAACACCTTCATCTCCTCCTTTGCTGAGAATCCCGCATACGCCAATACCTGGGGCGCTAACAACGCCAACGCCCTCATCTCCCTGAGTCAGGTGTCCGAGACGCTCTGCATCCTGCTCATTCCCTGGGCTATGAAGAAATTCCGCATCAAAGGTGTTATGCTCATAGCAATGTTCGCCTGGGTATTCCGCTTCGGCTTCTTCGGCCTTGGCAACCCCGGCGGCGGTGTATGGCTGTTCATACTCAGCTGCATAGTTTACGGCGTGGCTTTCGATTTCTTCAACATCTCCGGCTCGCTGTACGTCAATGAAAACACCGACAAGGGCATCCGTTCCAGCGCCCAGGGCCTGTTCATGCTTATGACAAACGGTCTTGGGGCCTCCATCGGAACCTGGGCCGCCGGCCGCGTCGTAAACCACTTCGTCTACAATGCAGCCACCCCTTCCTGGCCCACCGCCTGGTACATCTTTGCCGCCTACTCCCTTGTAGTAGCCGTCGCCTTCATGTTCCTCTTCAAGGACCCCGCCAAGCAATCCGCCTAACTGTGTCCCCGGAGAAGGCCTGCAATCTCTTCAAGATATGAATATGGAGGGTATGATATAAAAGCAGGCCCTGGAAAATACCAGGGCCTGCTTTTCATATGCCCGATCAGGTCGGGCAGACGGTTGTATCAGAGATTCCTGTGCTCGGGAACAATCTCGACTACTACCTTACCAGCCTTGGGACCAGGGATAACCTTCATCGTAAGCTTGTTGGTAACCTGGGTGCCGGTTCCCATAAGGGTAAGAAGATCAACCGTTACGGTAGGCTGAGGGTTAGGTGAGTTGGAGATCAGCTGAGCCTCAGTGAGTTCACCAGCCCAGAGGACAGGACCATAGGAGTGGTTGAGAGCCCAGGTACCCGGATCGATATTGTCGAACGTGTACTCATATACACCTTCCTTGAGCATTATGATCCTGGTGTCGCCGCTCTGGTCGTAACCGGAAGCACGGCCGGCTCCCCTCTTGGCAATCTGGATCTCGGCGCCAAGTCCCATTGTATGGAGGGTAGGCTCCTCGTACAGGTCAAGTCCTGAATCGAAGGCCTCGATCTCGAAGTAATACTCAGGGCCGGTATTGAGGCTGTGCATGTACAGAGTGTTCTTGTCGTAAACAATATAGCTGTTGTACAGCTTGTTAGGCTCGATACCATAGCGTACTACATAGCCGTCGGCACCCTCTACAGGAGTCCAGAGAAGGTTGGCCTCGCGGCGGTCCTGAGGATTGCGTACAACCTTGAAGTCAGTTACAGGGGTAACCTTGGACTTCTCGGTGGTTCCGAAGATGCGGAGGTCCTTGATGCTGAACTTGGCACCGTCATAAGTGGAAACGTTCACAACCTTCACGTACCTTGCTACAACAGGTGTTGCAAGCTCGTTATAGTCGTGCTTGAACTCCCTCTTGTTCTGAGGCTTGCTGATGATCTTTGTCCAGTTGGCGTTGTCGTTGGAAACGAACACCTCGTAGCACTGATAGAGAACCTCGGGCTGAGGGCCTGCTGCAGGAGCGGCGCCACGTGACTGTCCCACGATCTGGGCTGCTCCTACGTGATCCCAGTTAAGCTGGATGGCATTGATTGTTGCCCTTGCGCCAAGATCTACGGTGAAATACTCACCGGCGTTGCCGGTCTCGGCTGCCCAGCAGGTAAGGAAGTCCTCGTCCAGGGCCTTTGCAGGAGTGTAGTCCTCGAATGTTGAGGATACCTCGGTGCGCTTCTTATATGAAAGGAGTTTCCAGTCTGTATAGTTGTCAACTCCGCCGACAGGCCTCTCAGCAGGATAATACTGAGGATAGTCTCCGTATGCGGTATTGGAATACATTACCCCGTCCTTGTCAACTGCCGTAGGGAAGATGGCAAGTTCAGATCCGCGTCCGGTATCTCCGAAATGGGCGGGAATCATACAGATGGTCCACAGGTTGCCCTTCTTGTCGTGGAAGGTGCTGCCGTGGCCTGCTCCTACCTGGAATCCGCTGGTCTTGAATGTCAGAGGGTTGTGCTCTGAATAGGTGAAAGGTCCGGTAGGGCTGTCAGATACGTATACACCGTGGGAATATGATATGAACTCAAGTCCGATAGCGGCATACTGCAGATAGTATTTTCCGTTGTGCTTGATCATATAAGGACCCTCGATCCAAGGAAGCTCCTCGGGGAAGTAGTCGCGGCGGCCGTTGAAGATGGAGTAGATTACATCCTCAGGTTTGCGGACCTCGAAACCGTGGTTCTTGATGTCGCTGAAGAAGCAAGGGATAGGAGCGTGTTTCTCCTTGAAGGTCTTGGGATCAAGCTCAACTACCTGGAAAGGCATAATCTGGGACCAGCCGAAGTACAGGTACAGGCGGCCGTCGTCATCGGCGAAGAGGTTGGCGTCTCCGTAACGGTCGCTGCTAAGTTCGCCTATCTTCTCCCACTCTCCCTTCCAGGGGTTGGTGGCGTGATAGACGTTCTTGTTGTTCATGGAGCAACCGATGAGTTCTCCGTTGAACTCTACTACGGATACGACTCCGCCGGGGTAGTTGGGAGCGTCCACATAGGTCCAGTTCTGGAAATCAGGAGAATACCAGTAACCCCTCCTGTGAGATACGAACAGGAAATAGTTGTCCTGGAAAATGATTACAACAGGCTCTCCTCCGCGTGTTCCCCTTTCGTTGCCTACAACAACGTCAAGAGGATTTGCGAAGGTGTGCCTTGTCTGTGCATAGGCACTCAGACCAAGCATCAACGCAGATGCGATGACCAAGATTCTTGTAATTAGTTTAGTACTCATTGTATCTGAATTTGTGATTAATTAGTCTTATTCGTTAAAGATATGAATAATTAATTAAAAAACACGCCGTCTTTGTTATCATCAAGCGTATGGGCCAGTTTTTCGATGTTCAGGCTTCGGGCGGAAGCGTCCACAATCTCCTTGTATACACCACCTTCCTTGTAGAGGCTGTCGGGGTCGCCGGACTGCTCCACGCGGCCGTTGCGCAGCGCGTAAATCTGGTCGCTGTCAATGATCTGGGAGATGCTGTGCGATATGATTATCACAGTCCTGTCCTTCTTGATGGCGTCTATGCTGGCCTTGATCTGCTCGGTGGCAATTGCATCCAGCGAAGCCGTGGGCTCGTCCAGGAATATGATGGGCGGATTCTTGAGGAACATCCTGGCTATGGCGATTCGCTGCTGCTGGCCGCCTGACAGGGCCTGCGCCTTGTTCTGGAACTTCTGCGGCAGGGCCATTATCTGGTCGTAGATGTAGGCTTTCTTGGCGGCGTCCACAACCTCTTCGAAGGAAGCGTCAGGCTTTCCGTAGCGGATGTTCTCCTCTATGGTTCCGTCAAAGATATGGTTCTTCTGGAGCACGAGGCCTATGTTGTCACGCAGGAAATGGGTGTCGTAATCCCTAAGGTCAACCCCGTCCAGCAGGATGCTTCCGCAGTCGGGCTCATAGAACTTGTCCAGGAGGTTCACCACTGTACTCTTTCCTGCTCCGGACAGTCCCACAAGGGCTGTTATCTTGCCGCTCACTATGTCCATATTAATGTTCCACAGGGCCTTGGTGCCGTTGGGATAGGTGAAGTCCACGTTGCGGATCTGGAAGTTTCCCTGAACTTTCTCCGGCTTGTAGGAGCCGCTCTGCTCGGTTTCTTCGTCGGCGTCGAGGATGTCGAAGAAGCCCTCGGCGTAGATGAGCGCATCGTTCATATCGTCGAAGATGCGGTGAAGCTGGGTGATGGGAGCCGTTACGTTGGAGAAGAGCATAATGTGGTACATAATCTTACCGATGGTCATTCCAGGGTAGCCCGTGAGAACCAGGTATGCGGTGAGGATTATGATGAGCACAGTGCCCAGCTGGCGTATGAAATTCTTGAGTCCGTTGTAATAGAACGAAGTCTTGCGCACCAGCATCTGGTTGTCGGTGAACTTGGTCTGGATGTCCCACTGCTTCTCGCTCTCAATCTCTTCCCTGTTGAAGGACTTGATTACATTGATGCTCTCGATTATGTTCATCACGCCGTGGCTCTTGATCTCACGGTAGCTGCGCATGTTGCGCCTCCAGCCATTGAGCTTGCGGGCCTGGCGGATGGTTATCCAGATGTAGATGGGGACGATTCCCAAAGCGGTGAGGCCCACGTACACGTTGGCGCCGAACATAAGGATGAGGGCCAGGATGGCGCTGGTGAACAGCGGCAGCAGGTCTATGAAGAAGTTCTGCACCGTGCGGGAGAGGCTGCTGACTCCCTGGTCTATCCTGGTCTGCAGTTTTCCTGTATCGTTGTCCGTCCTGGAGAAGAACGCCATACGGAAAGTCAGTATCTTGTCTATGACGGCCTGGGAGAGGTCCTTGGAGACATACACTCTCATCCTCTCTCCGAAATAGCTCTGGAAGAATGTGATAAGGGCTGACAGGATTTCCTTGCCCAGCAAGACTATGCTTATGATGGTAAGGATCCTGAGGGCCTTGGCCCAGGTGAAGTCAGCCGCACCAACAAGCGCGTTGATGGCGTCCACAGTACGGTCTAGCACGATAGCGTTTACCTGGGCGAACAGGGAGCCTATGAGAGTAAGGACAAGGGTTATGAGAACCAGCCATTTATATGGCTTCACAAAGGGCCATATCTTCTTGAAGAGGGTTCCTATGTTCATAGCATTTCAATGAATTTGCGCATACCTGCGGTGGCCACGTCCTGAATATGCACTATGCGCTTGTCACGAAGGGGCACGTCGGCAGGGTCGATAATGTAGATAGGAGTGTCGTAAGAAGCGTAGCGGTACAGGCCAGCGGCCGGATAAACCTGCATGGAGGTGCCTACGATAAGCAGGATGTCGGCCTTGGCCACTTCCTCTATAGCTTTCTCCATCTTGGGAACGGCCTCTCCGAAGAAGACGATATGCGGCCTCAGCTGAACGCCGTTGGGGGCCAGGTCGCCCAGGGAGACTTTGTTGTAGCCGACGTCAATCACGCTGCGCTCGCTGTAGCCGTCCTCGTCGTTGAAGCAGTTTTCAGGACGGACCTTGGTGGCTTCGCCGTGAAGGTGGATGACCCTGGTGCTGCCGGCACGCTCGTGCAGGTTGTCCACGTTCTGGGTTATTACCGTAACGTCGTAATTGTCTTCCAGGCGGGCTATTGCAATATGGGCGTCGTTGGGCTTGCAGTCCTTGAGTTTCTCACGCTGCATGTTATAGAAATTCAGGACCAGCGCCCTGTTGGCGTACCAGCCCTGAATAGATGCGACTTCCATAGGGTCGTAGTTGTCCCACAGCCCGTTGTTGTCCCTATAGGTTGACAATCCGCTCTCGGCGCTCACTCCGGCGCCTGTAAGCACGACTATCTTTTTTCTTGACATAATTGTATGGATTAGAATCAAGTAAAGATAGTCATTATTTCTAAATTACTATTACATCTCTCTCCTGAATTATCCAGTCCGAACTGCTTGTCTCCACCACTATTTCAGAGTTCCTAACCTTGACTATAATGTCCTGCAGGTCCTCTGCCTGCCAGTCATAACCCACCCCGGCCAGGTACTCTCCGAGATCGAACACCTGTGGGCTGCCGCCGGGAGCCCGCAACTCAAGCGACAGCTCCGCCGCGCTCTCCCGGGACTGGCGCGGCAGCCTGAAAGTCCTTACGCCACGGGGGTCTTTCGGCACTTCATAGTAGAACCGCCCCTCTACCGGCTTCAGGTCAGTCAAGGAAACTCCGTTGATTCCACCCTTTACCGCAATCTCACAAGTTGCAGCATTCCAGGGAGATTCGTCCAGATTTACCGTCACTTCAGCAAATTGCTTGTGCAGTACTACTTTATGCTCGGCAGTCTCTCCGGAGGCTTCGAATACTGATCTGCTGGCAAAGAGTTCGGGGCAGTTCTCCCCTAGTTCAACTGTTATCCTGTCCGTCCCCGAGGACAGCTCGCGCGGACAGAGGAAGGCCGAGAGGGAGCATACCCCTTTTGCGACTGGATACTCGTAAAACGGCTGATCCTGCCCCGGGATGAAGTCAAGCTCCACCTTTTCCTCCGTAGTGCTGAGAGCCAACCTGACATTGTCCGGAGCGTTGGAGCAGGATGTCATGTCCAGCACCAGGATGCAGGCGCACCCGGCTCTGTCCTCCTTTATCGAGCAGGAGGATGCCAGGGCCGTGGCAATGGCCATACTAAGAATCAATTGTCTCATATTCCACCTCCCCTTCTGCAAAGCCCAAGTTTTCTCCGGTAGTCATATCCGTCATCCTGAACAGGCAGATACCGGCTTCACCTTCCCCCTCACTTTTGGTATTCAGATATACGCTCCTGTTCCTGTACCCTGTTACTGTCAGCCTTTCAAGTTCATATTCAGTATTCGGCAACAATGGCGGCAGATAAAGATGTATCTTGCCTTCATCGGTATGGGACATCAGCACAGTTTCACCGGTAGCCGCATCTATGCCGGTATAGGAATATGCCAGCTTGTAACTGACTGCCAGCCTGTTCTTTAATGAATTGCTTTCAGAATCATTTGGAAAGCAATACACAGACCGGGGATAGTTGTATTCCCATACAGTGTAATCTCCCTGGTCGTACTTTCTCACGGATATAGGATAACTGTTATAGTAGCCGATACCTATCCTTTGCGTATAGGCGTTCAGGAAGGTCTCGGGCGAGTAAAAATCATATCGGCAGCTTGACGGAGTTCTCTCCATATTTGCCAGGGTGAAATTCGCCCTGGTATATTTCTCCGACTTGTTCACTCTTATCGTGAAGGCATCCAGCGTTATCTTGGACAGCATCCTCTCCATCCTTACGCTGACTACGGAGTCGTCGTAGAAAACTCCGGAGACGAATCCCGTCATTTCGAATTTGTCAGTATTGCTGGAACTGTATACGGATTTCGCGGACAGAAATTCCTGCTTGGTGGTAATTCCTGAAAGGTCGACCGAGGGGTTGGCCACTATGTATATATCCATCTGCTGATATTTGCGTACCTGCAGCACAGGCAGGGATTCTCCGGTGAAATATACGCATTCCATCAGTTCCCCTCCCCCGTCGAATTCCAGGATGAAGCCGTCCGATATGGTTTCTTCCTGCCCGGCACGGGTTCCTACAGGGAGGGACTGCATCTGCAACTGCAAGTTCACAAAAGAGTCCTCTCCGGAAGGCGGCGAATCGGCGAAGGGCTCCGCGACTTCACATCCTGCGGACACGATGAGCGCCGTCAGGACACATAAAACATATCTGTTCATATCCGTCAGATTTCCACCGTCCCGAGACTCTGCTGAGCCCAGTCGGTTACCGTGATCACATAACTGCAGTCTGCGAAACTTACAGGCACGTCTTCGTCTTTTGAACCTGGACGGGTTATCTTTATCTCATCTATCCTGTAACTGTGGTTTCCTGTCAGAGGAGCGGCTATCACTATGGGATAATAATACACGACATTGTCCAGAGAAGCCTTGATTACGAGTTTGGTACATCTGGGGCTCCAGTTTCCGCCGTGCGTAGTGTTGTCCGTGGAAGGGTTGGGATATGCGTAAAGGTAATGCGGGACGTTTATGGAAGCACCGTTATTCAACTGGGCCCCTCCAGAGAAGTTGTCGTAGACCAGCGCATCAACTGCCGAAGACTGATAACCCAATTTGTTATAGTATTCAGTAGGAGCCGCGTCAAGGCCATACGAAGCGTTGGCCGCCACGTTGGTAAGATAGGCGGCGATTATCTTGAACTGCTTTGACTGGTGCTGTACTGAACTCATAGCATTGGTAATCTTGGCTATTTCCACCCTCGCGGCAATCCTCGACACTACGACATTTACGTTGTTGCCGTTTCCGGTCGCCAGATTAATGTCTTTCTGCCCTGACGCCATCACGAAGGAACCCAGATAATTGTCTGAAAGCAGGGATGATTTCTTCTTGAGAGCATTCAGGTCATTGACGTCCGAGAGTGAAGGAGCGTTGGCAAATACGAACAGTTTTTTGGGGCCGGTAGTGCAACGGATCTGGAGGCTGGTGCTCTGGGAATTCTGATACGCCTCCAACGAACCGTCCTCGGCGAAGACGAAGGCCTGCACGCCCGATATCTTCTTTTCATCTGCCGGGTTGACAGAGGCTGCCTTTGTAAAGTAGGAATCGGTGACGGACAGATTCAAGACTGCCCCGTCAGGGTTTGCGCTCTTGATATTATCAGGAGATGATACATAGTCTGCCGTGCAGGATGCCATAACTGCACATAATCCTAATACGAGAGATAAGTTTTTGAGTTTCATAGTTTGTTTGTTTATATTTGTATAATTTGATTTGTCAATTAAATTCATACTAAAATGAAATCTATCTTTAAATACATCGCAGCAATTGCCATCTGCGTAGTCGCAGCAGTATCCTGCAACAATTCCAAAGGAAGTTTCCCCTCAAACAAGAAAGAGATAATGGATGCTTTCGTTGCCGGAAAACTGGATCCTTCATACGTACCCGCAGCCTTCTTCATCCACTTCGGCGTGGGCAAGACCGTAGGTGAGGCCGCCGTAAGGGCTCAGCTGGAATACCTTGTAGCCACCGATATGGATATCCTCAAGGTTCAGTTCGAGCAGTTTGTTCCGCGGATCAGGGACCTGGACACCGACGAGGGCTGGGAGAACTTCCGCAAGATTCCGGTAGATTTCTACCGTCCCACCCTGGAAGTCATCACCAGGCTCCAGGAGGTGGCAGGACGCAACGTATACGTTCTTCCTACAATCTACAGCACCTTCCAGGTAGCAACCCAGGGACTTGGAGTTTCCAACATAATCGAAGGAGCTCAACATCATCCTGAGGCTCTCAAGAAGATACTCGACAGCTACACCGAGGCCCTCATCTGGCTCATCAAGGAGTGCAAGGCCGCAGGAATAGAAGGATTCTACCTGCCCACCCAGGGCGGTGAGATGAAGTTCTACGACATCCCCGGCTTCTTTGACAACTTCGTAAAGCCTTACGACCTAAAAGTTATGGGAGAGGCCAACGACGGCACCAAGATGAACATCCTTCACATCTGCGACTGGGAAGGCACTTATGACGACCTCTCCCGTTTCAAAGACTATCCCGGACAGATTGTCAACACTCCTATCGACCTCAACGGCAAGGAGTTCACTCTCCAGGACGGCTACAAGCTGTTCAAGCGCCCCGTACTGGGAGGCCTAGACCGCCAGAAGGAGATTATCCACTCTTCAGAGGATGAGATAGCAAAACTCGTCGACAAAGTTCTGGACAATGCCCCCAAGGGCAAGACGATGCTCGGAGCTGAGTGTACTGTATCTGACGCTCCTCTTGGCAACATCCAGACTGCAGTCTACACTGCACATCATCAGTAGAATTCATCATTGAGCTGATACTTGTCTATCAGCCTGGAGATTTCCGGATCCAGGTTCCCCCTGTGAACAAAAGACGGATTGAGGGTGCACGCGTTCAGGTAATGCTGGACGGCCGTTGCATCCTCTCCGTTTCTGGAGCATAGCAGCGCCATGACATACTCTTCTTTATCGCCAGGCTCAAGGTCTTTGAGAACCTGCATCGCAGAAGCGTTGTACCCCATCGCGCAATATGCAACGGCTGTATTATAGTCATTGTATGGCCTCAGGAGGGTGACTGCAGATTGATAGTCGTGCTCCTTCAGGGCGCGTACTCCCCGCATATAAGCCGTGTCCGGAACAGTGGTGTGAACTGTATCCTTGACCATTCCAGCACGGTGCATGCAGAAATCGAAGCGTACCGTCCTGAGCCTGGGATAGAGTATCTCCCGGAAGTACCTGTAGGCCGGCATTGCAGAAAGCGCGGCCTCCCTGTCGTCCGGATCCTGTATGTCCATCACCCTTGCAAACGCTTCTTTCTGGACCGCGTTCAGACTGTCGTCCGAAGCCACCACGGTCTTTAGCATCTCCCAGTTCTCCGGGACGTTGTCTGCAATGAAGCGCAAATGGGACAGGTCTCCGAAATAGGATGCGATAGCCTTGCTCCTCTCCAATGACAACTGCCTGTTGAAATTGAAACTTCCCTCAGGCGAACAAGAGGCCGTAACCCGTATGGAATCTATCTCATACTCCCCTCCTTCCAGCAAGGAATTCAGGTTCTGTTTTATGCGGCCTATCTCTCCCGCATTGTTGCCAAGCAGCGTGTCCACCACCGTGCTGCCCTGCGCAAAGTCTATCCAGCAGACAGAATTTGCCTCCACAACGCGTTCTATCACGTGCGTCAGGTATTTCTCTCTGTCGTCCGCAAGGCTGCTGAGGGAACTTATGTAAAAAGTAAGCGGCGGAGTCCTTTCAAGTTCCATTATCCTGAAGTCCTCCTGGTATATGTCGCCGTCCATCACTATGTCCGCGCGGGTAAGGCCGTTCCTGACATTGAGGCTCTGCACGTAAGAGTAAATGAATTCTCCGTCTACTCCAGTCAGGACAGTATCCAGCCTGATTCCCTGGGTTATTATCGGTACTTTTACATAGCGCGCATACATCTTGCCTACGGAAGCTATCTTTCGGTCGTTCCTCCTTATCTTTAACCTGCTGGTATAATGGTCCAGGGCCTGCCTGTGCGTGACTCCGAACGAGGACGCGAATTCCTGTTCAGTCACTATCGAAGTGTCGTTGCGGAATCTGTACACCTGCGGGATATTCCTCCTGAGGAAGATTTCCAGGTCCCGGGCGTTGACGAACGCGGCCGAATCGGTTATGATAGAATCCAGGAAGCGCTGGTAACGCTGATATCCCCTCAACTGTGCCTCCCGGTATCGGCTGCCGCTTATGGTTATGGAATCCAGTTTCACGGTCTCGCCTAGGGCTGTCATCTCCGGACGCAGCCTGATCTGCCAGTTGCTGTCCATCATCCTCTCGGGGACGATGACATCGAAGCGCAGGTCCACCTTCCCGTCCCTTTCCGCCACGTTACGGAAGCGTGCGGAAACTACGGCGGCGTCCAGCCTGTCGTTGGCCACCATCTCTCCGTTCTCATCCTTCACGGCGTTCATTATTATCACTTCCCTGCCGTCCGCCCCCGTAACTCTGAGCGTATCTCTGTGCTCTGTCAGGATGGGAACGTCGGGCAACTGCATCTGGGGACGGTACATCTCCAACTGGACCGGCACGGCTTCCCTCTTGAGAGTTTCCAACTTCCTATGGGAGGAGCAGGACTGAAGGCAGACGGCAGCGACGCAGATAATTGCAGGAAGGGCCCGGAAGGGCGCGCTACATTTCGTACTGGAGCATCTCATCGTCTTCTATCAACTGTATTTTCTTTGCCAGTACTTCGTAAGCGGTCCTTTCCGTGCCGTCAGAGTCGGTGTAGCGCTGGGACCGGAGGCGGCCCCAGACCGAAACCTTGCCTCCTTTTTCTATTTTCTCGAAATCAGGCATCCCCTTCCCTTCCCAGGCAGAGATATAGTGCCAGGTGGTCTCTATCACCGGTTCTCCGTTTGAACCTCTGTAGACATAGTTGGTAGCCACGGTCATCCGGAGAGCCTTCTGGCCGTTATAGGTCTGTACCCTGACAAAACCTATGTTTCCCCTCAATTCAATTCTGTTAATCTGTTCCATAGTCTTTAGTTGTTAGGTTTCTGTACCTGCGGCGCCTGCAGGCAAGGGCAAAGGAAAGCAAAAAAATCCAGCAAAAAAGGCCTTGCAGGCACCTTTAAGCCAGTTTTTTATCTATTTTAAAATGCAAAAAGAAACCTTGAGCTTAAAAAGGTTCCTAACGAAAAAACTTTAAAAAATATTTGTTTTTTGAAAAAAAGTCCTTTACTTTGGTCTCAGTTATGACTCGAATCTATTCATCAGTATGTTGCTGCTGTACCATTCTTTCCGATTGGTATGGTGTTTAACGTGTCTGGTATACAATAGAATAGCGAGCATTTAAAACCCTGCCGGTCGGATGACTTAAGGCAGGGTTT
>JAGCVB010000129.1 GCA_017962585.1 Bacteroidales bacterium | reverse complement strand
TTACCTTTGCACCCGCTAAAAATAAAAGGAGGTGATTTAAAGGATGATAATCGTACCAATCAAAGAAGGCGAGAACATAGAGAGAGCCCTCAAGAAATTCAAGAGGAAATTCGAAAAGACCGGCGCTATCCGTGAGCTCCGTTCACGCAAGAATTTTGAGAAGCCTTCAGAGAAGAGGCGTGCAGCCAAGATGAAAGCCATCTACGTACAGCACCTCAAACTTGAAGATGAATAATTGATTCCTTCACATAAAAAAAGTAGCCGTCAAGCGGCTACTTTTTTTATTCTCTGCACTGTAGATTCGTACAGTTCCGTCTTCTCCACTATATGGTTCTTTACCATCTGTACGAAAGTGTTGCCTTCGAAATCGGACCCTCGCACCTGCTCGAAGTCCTTTCGCCGGGTGTCCTGGTCTCCGTCCTCTCCGAAACTGGTCATGAAACTCAGGGAGAACTCTTTCTTGGCGTCTTCGTAAAGCAGGTTGTCCAGGCCCACCACCGCGTCTTTCCATCTGGCCACCAGATTCAGGATCTGCTCCGGCTCGGCGTTGTCAAGGGTGACGCCGTAGTAATTGTGGATTATGTCATAGGCCCAGGTCCATTCGTAGGAATAGTACTCCGAATAGATCATGGAGAAGAATTCATCCATTGCCTCCACTCCTGAGACCACGCCCTCCTCAACCTGGTCAAGGAAAGGATACAGGGCGTTCTTGGGACAGATGAGGCCGGAAACGTCCACCCAGTCGCCAAGGCCTATCTCGCTGTCGGGACGGAGGTCCTTGAGCAGGCCTTCCCAGTTCTCAGCCTTGGACTTGCCTATCCTGGAAACTAGGGAATTGCCGAGGAACTTGTCTAGTATTATGGAATAATAGTCCAGCCCCTTGTTCAACGAGGAGGAACGGATCCATCCACCCTGGTACGGATACTCTGCCACGTCCGGACCGAAGGAACGGCGCAGCGAGCGGAGTATCTCTATTCCCTTGAGCACTTTCTGCATAGTGTATGGGCTGAGGATGTTGAAGTTGATGTAATCCAGCCTGTCCGGGTCCTTGCGCTTGTCCCTGCGGGGCCATTTCATCGCATCCCTTATGGTACCTACGCTCTTGATGTTGGCTCCTGGGGCGATATAGCTGGATGCCTTGTCCTCAAGCAGGTACGAATAAGGAAGGTTGGAGGTGTCCATATGCCCGGTATGGCGACCCATTACAAGAGAGAAGGCTCCCACCTTGGCAGGCCACAGGATATATGAGTCAGAAGCGGTCTTGGCTCCCCTCTCCAGGATTCCCTGGTGGATGGGGCCAAGTTTGTACATATGGTTGCTCTGGTTTGAGCCGGAACCCGCGTTCATGAAGGAGAACATACCTGCGATCAGCAAGGTGGACTTGTGGTGGGTCACGGTATACGGACCGGCGAAAATGGCGCAGGCCTCGCCGTTCTCTTCGTGGCAGTTGCTGAAGAAGAGAGAGTCCGAAGCCGAATAGGAATGGCCCATTATGCAGGCCTGTCCTATGAAGCATCGTCCCAGGGTGACGTTGTCCTCTACGCTGGATCCGCTGCAGATGATGAAGTCGTCCGCTATCACGCCCTCGCCAATGTGTACGGGGGCGGCTTGGTTGGAATTGATGCTTCCGTTGCTGAGGCGGTTGGCGCCCTCGATGACGCAGCAGTCACCGATCTTGACGTTGCGCAGGCAACCTGAATTCACTATGGTCACCCCGCTGCCTATTACGCCGCAGTCAGCCCTTACGCTGTCTACGTACTCGTTTACCATGGCTTTTATCTTGTCAATCAGAGAAGGACGATAGCGGTACAGGGCCAGTATATACGCCTGCTGGGCGGACAGGCGGTCATAGATGGGAACTTCCCTGCCTCCGGTCTCATTGAGCACTGCAGCCTCGACTCCGTTGCCGAAGGTTGTGGGACCGTCTACTATTATGCTTTCTATGTTGCCTATGAAGGAGTTGTCTCCTATGCGATAGTTTGCTATGTAATTGCTGATATCCTCGATGCAGGTATTGTTGCCCACCTGCACATTGTGAAGCGTAGTATTGTACAATCCGGAATGCTTGTGTACGCCTCCTGCCATATCGAATCCGGCGTCGAAGACTCCAAGGCGGATGTCTCCGGAGAATCTGCTGAACCTGACGTACTTGGGATTGAATCCTTCTGCTACAAGCACCTTATCCCAGTCCTGAGCGCTGCAACCCTGGTTTTTGAGCTGTTCTATCTCCTGGGCGGTAAGTTGTCTGTATTCCATATATTTCAAGTGTTTATGAGGCAAAGATAGCATCTTTTGCTATATTTGTCTTGATATAATCATCCAGATAATGAATTTTAAAGGCATTCTTAACAAATATGGAGCCTATGCGGCTGCTGTAATCATATTCTTAGCACTTGGATACATATACTGCTCCCCCATCCTTAAAGGAAAAGTCCTGTATGCGGGAGACCAGCAGAATTTCACCGGGGCCGTTCACGAGTCCAACGTATATCACGACGTCACGGGAGACTTCACTTTCTGGACCGGATCCATGTTCAGCGGAATGCCCAACTACCAGATAGGAGGCGGACACTACTTTTCAGAAGGCCTCATCGGCCCCATCCTCGGGTTTCTCCACAAACCGGACAACCCCGCCTGGATAATTTTCATGTATTTCCTGTGCTTCTTCATATGCTTGCGATGTTTCGACGTGGACAAATGGCTCAGCATAGCGGGGGCCATTGCCATAGGGCTGTCGTCTTACTTCCTGGTGATAATAGGCGCCGGACATATAACGAAGACCTGGACCATAGCCGACACGGCCGTGGTGCTGGGAGCGTTCAACCTTATCTTCAGCAAGAAGAAATACATACTGGGCGCCGTCCTGACAATGATATTCGTAGCCGCGGGCTCCACCAAGCACCCGCAGATGTTCTACTACTACTTCATGCTCATCGCTGTAATGTGGTTGGTGCAGCTCATCTTCCACATCAAGGAGAAGAAGGGACGTGACATGATCATAGGCACGGCCATATTCGTAGTAGCCGTAGGCCTGGGCCTGGGAACTAACTGCGCCAACGTCTTCGCCAATGCCGAATACACGCGCGAAACAATGCGAGGCGGCCATTCCGACCTGATAAGGGAGGGCGAGGCCGCGGAAGCATCCTCCGAGACGGGCCTGGACCTCGAATACGCCACGCAGTGGAGCTACGGCATAGACGAGACTCTCTCGTTCCTGATTCCCGGAGCGATGGGAGGCGCAAGCACAGTCAATGTCGGAAGAGATTCAGACTTATACAAGACGATGGTCGCCAAGGGTGTGTCCTCTTCCAACGCAGCGGACTTCTGCGAAGCCGTGCCGATGTACTGGGGAGAGCAGCCGTTCACTGCCGGAAACGTGTATATGGGAGCCATAGTATGCTTCCTGTTCCTGCTGGGATGCATCATAGTTCCGGGGCCGCATAAGTGGGGGCTTCTGATAGGCACCGTCTTCTCCATACTGCTGGCCTGGGGGCACAATTTCATGGGGCTTACAAGGCTGTTTTTCAACATATTCCCTATGTACAACAAGTTCAGGGCGGTCTCTTCCATCCTGATAGTGGCGGAAGTGGCAATGCCGCTTCTGGGTTTCCTTGCCATAAGGGAAATGATGCTTGGAAACATAGAGAAAAAGAAACTCCAGAAGAGCATTCTCTGGGCCGGAGGCGTCACCGGAGGCATCTGCCTGCTGCTGGCGCTGCTGGGAGGAAGCCTCTTCAGCTTCACTTCGACCTATGACGCAGCCTGGAGTTCCTCCATTCCCGACTGGCTCTACACGGCGATTGTAGACCAAAGAGCCGCATTGCTCAGAGCCGACTCCCTTCGGTCATTCGCTCTCATTGCCGCCGCCGCGCTCACGCTTTGGATCTACTCCAGGGGCAAACTCAAGAACGGCCTCCTTGCCGCGATACTCGGAGTTCTGGTCCTCCTTGACCTGTGGCCGGTAGACAGGAGGTACTTCAACGACAGCAGTTTCGTCACTCCGATGCAGAACATGTCCTCCTTCGAGATGCTGCCGTACGAGCAGAGGATAATGCAGGACCCAGAGCCTCATTTCAGGGTGATGAACCTGACTACCAACACCTTCAACGAGTCGAGGACTTCTTACTACCTGGAATCCATAGGCGGATATCACGCCGCCAAGCTTCGCCGCTACCAGGACCTCATAGACGAGCACCTGTCCCAGATGCACATGCCGGCAATCAATATGCTCAACACCAAGT
>JAGCVB010000128.1 GCA_017962585.1 Bacteroidales bacterium | reverse complement strand
GTTCGTAGCAATCCTGTTCGTGGTCCTGTTCGTGCTCGTAATGCAGTTCCTGTGGGTATACATAGACGAACTGGTGGGCAAGGGACTGAGTATGAAGGTGATCGGAGAATTCCTGCTGTGGGGAAGCTGCACCATCCTGCCGCTCGCCCTGCCTCTTGCAACCCTGCTGGCTGCAATGATGACAATGGGCCAGATGGCGGAGAACAGCGAGCTGATAGCCGCAAAGGCTGCCGGCATCTCCATAACCAGGATAATGACTCCGCTTATCATTGCGTCCGCCATCATAAGCATTGGAGCCTTCTTCGCGTCCAACAACCTGGTGCCCTACTCCTACAACAGGATCTACACCCTCAGGGACGACATAGGCCGCACCAAGGAAGAGATAAAGATACCCGCGGGAACCTTCTACGACGGAATAGACAACTACGTGCTCCGCGTGGACAGCAATGACGACAACGGAATGATGCACGGAGTGATAGTCTACGACCATTCCGCCAACAGGGGCAACACCTCCGTCACCCTGGCAGATTCCGCTGTCCTCAGGATGAGCAAGTCCAAGGACTATCTCACCTTCATAATGTACAACGGAGTCAACTACGTAGAGGACAACAAGATAGGCTACAGAGACACTGCCAGGGCCCTGGAGAAGATAACCTTCGACAGACAGGAACTGGTAATCCCCCTTACCAACTACGCTTTCGAGAGGTCCGAGGAGAACCGTTACGGAGACCAGGTGATGTCAATGGACCTGGAGCAGCTCAGGGCTGACAGGGATATCATGCAGGCCAAGTTCGACTCCCTGCACACAGGGCAGGTCAAGGCTATAATGAACGCCAGCTATCTTAATAAGAGAGATCAGCTGGACACAGCATTCTACGGACAGGGGCTCCAGATGTTCGATTATGAGACTATGTTACAGTGGGACAACCCCGAGCAGCACGCCGACGCCCTGGAACATGCCGCCGTGGTAGCCTACCAGATGTCATCAGACCTCACAAACAGCCATCGGGACTTGTACGAGTTCACTTTCGAACTGCGCAGGGCAGGCCTGGAGATACTCCGCAAGTATTCCAAGGCCATTGCCTGCCTGCTGCTGTTCTTCATAGGAGCGCCGCTGGGAGCCCTCATCCGCAAGGGCGGCCTCGGAACACCGGCTATCATTTCGGCGCTGTTCTTCGTGCTGTACTATATCGTGGACCTAATCGGGGCCAAGATGGCCAAGAACGGCGTGCTCGATTCTGTAAACGGAGCCTTCCTGCCGGCGTACGTCCTGATTCCGCTAGGGGTGCTTCTGACCAGCAAGGCGGTGCACGACTCCTCCTTCCTGAACATGGACTCCATAAAGACCCGCTGGAACACTATAAAGGGATTCATAGGCGGACTGTTCCGGAAGACCAGGATAGTATTTATGGGAACTCCCGAGTTTGCGGTTGCTTCTCTTGATGCGTTGGTAAAGAACGGCAAGGCACAGCACTACAAAGTGGTGGGAGTTGTAACCGTTGCTGACAAGCAGTCTGGCCGCGGCCTTCAGGTCAACCAGAGCGCAGTCAAGAAATACGCTGTGGAGAACGGCATCCCCGTACTGCAGCCCGATAAGCTCAAGGATCCTGAGTTCCTGGAGCAGCTGGCCGCCCTCAAGGGAGACCTGTTCGTGGTAGTCGCCTTCAGGATGCTCCCGGAAGAAGTATGGTCTATGCCCAGGCTGGGTACGTTCAACCTGCACGCCGCCCTGCTGCCTCAATACCGAGGCGCGGCTCCTATAAACTGGGCCGTAATCAACGGCGAGAGACTCACCGGCGTGACCACGTTCATGCTGGACAAGAACATAGACACGGGTAAGATCATATTCCGCGAGGAACACAAGATAGGCCCCGCCGACACAGCCGGAGACGTCCACGACGCACTGATGGAGAAGGGAGCCAGCCTGGTGCTCCAGACTGTCCGCACCCTCATTGACCACAACGCTGAACTCCGCGTCCAGAAGAGTTTCATCCAGGGCTCGGAGGAACTCAAGCCGGCTCCAAAGATCCATCGCGAGACCTGCCTCATAGACTGGAACCGCAGTACCGAGAGCGTCTACAACCTCATCCGCGGTCTGAGCCCCTATCCCGCCGCCTTCACCTATATCAAGCGCCCTGACGAGGAGAAAGCCTTGCAACTGAAGATATTCTTCGGGGAGAAGATGCCTTCAGCCAGCCTGGCTCCCGGACAGATAGAGAGCGACGGAAAGTCCTACCTGGCAATAGGCACGGCCGACGGAGCAATCTCCGTCACCGACCTTCAGATTGCCGGCAAGAAACGTATGGGCGTACAGGATTTCCTGCTTGGATACAGGGATATAGAAAAGGCGGAGATTACTGCTGAGAACCCCCTATAAGATCCAATATTTCGTTTGTGATCTTCTGCTGACGGCCCTTGTTGTAATCCAGGGTCAATTCTGCCAGAAGGTCTTCGGCATTGTCGCTGGCCGTCTGCATTGCAATTGTGCGGGCGGCGTTTTCTGCAGCGGAAGAATCCAGTAAGGTAGTGTAAATCTTAAGTCTGAGCAGTTGCGGGAGCAGACGTTCCACGATGTCCGCATTGTCCGGTTCCAGGATGAACTCCTCCTGGGTCTCGTCGGCGTCGTGGGCCTGTATCTCGAAGGGCAGGAAGTTCTCTATCTTCACCTGCTGTGATACGAGGCTCATGAAATGGTTGTAGACCAGGATCACCTTGCTGTACTCCCCTGCCTGGAACTTGGAAACCAGTTTGTCGGCAAGGGCTGCAGCATCGTCATACTCAGGCTTGGTGACGAACTTGGTGAAATCGTCAACCGAGGGATGCCCGGCCTTGGCCAGGGGCTCGGACATCTTGCGCCCCATTGCGTAGATGTCGGCCTTGGGATACTTCCCTATCTGGGAGAAGGCCGCGCGCAGGACGTTGGCGTTGAATGTTCCGCACAGGGAGGTGTTGGAGGCTATCGCCACTATGGCCACCTTGGCCTCAGGGTTGACGGGGGCGTCCATCTGTCCTTTCTTGACGGACTTTATGATCTGCGAGAGCGCCTGGTTATAGGGAATCATAGACTCTATGGCATTCTGCGCCTTGCGGAGCTTCGAAGATGCGACGAACTTCATGGCCGTCGTAATCTTCAAAGTCCCCTTGACCGAATTGATCCTGTCTTTTGTCTCCCTAAGCGATCCCATTTACTGCAGATTCTGGCAAACGGCGGCGGCAACCTCCTCAATTTCCTTTCTGTCTTCGTCTGACAGGATTCCGTTGGCCAGGTTCTCCAGGACCTTGCCGTGGGAAGCCCTCATATTGTCCAGGAAGTCGGTTTCGAAATCCTTGACTTTGCCTATGGCAATTCCGGAAAGCAGTCCACGCGTTCCGCAATAAAGGACTGCCACCTGCTCGCCCACGGGCATAGGAGAATACTGCGGCTGTATGAGCAGCTGGTTGTTCTTGCGTCCCTTGTCCAGGGCCTGGGCGGTGATCTTGTCTATGTCTGACGAGAACTTGGAGAAGGCTTCCAGTTCGTTGTACTGGGCCTGGTCTATCTTCAGGGTTCCGGCCACTTTCTTCATGCTCTTCACCTGGGCGGAGCCTCCAACTCGGGAAACTGATATTCCTACGTTGATGGCAGGGCGCACTCCGGCGTTGAACAGTCCGGACTCAAGGTATATCTGGCCGTCAGTGATGGAGATGACATTGGTAGGAATGTATGCCGAGACGTCTCCGGCCTGGGTTTCTATGATAGGCAGGGCCGTAAGGGAGCCTCCGGCCTTCACCTTGCCCTTGAGGGATTCGGGAAGGTCGTTCATATGCTCGGCTACGTCCTGCTGGTTGATTATCTTGGCGGCGCGCTCCAGGAGCCTGGAGTGCAGGTAGAATACGTCGCCAGGATATGCCTCGCGGCCGGAAGGGCGGCGAAGGATAAGGGAAACCTCGCGGTAGGCGACGGCCTGCTTGGAAAGGTCGTCATAGACCACCAGGGCGGGGCGGCCGGTGTCGCGGAAGTACTCGCCTATTGCGGCGCCCGCGAACGGGGCGTAGTACTGCAGCGCAGCCGGGTCGGCAGCGGAGGCGGTGACCACTATGGTGTAGTCCATCGCTCCCTTGGAGCGCAGGGTCTGAACTATACTGGCCACGGTGGAGCCTTTCTGGCCCACAGCAACGTAGATGCAGTAAACCGGCTTGCCCTTGAGGTATTCGCTCCTCTGGTTTATGATGGTGTCTATGGCTATGGCTGTCTTTCCTGTCTGGCGGTCTCCGATTATGAGCTCGCGCTGCCCTCGGCCTATGGGGATCATCGCGTCAATTGACTTGATGCCCGTCTGGAGAGGCTCGTTTACAGGCTGGCGGAAGATTACGCCCGGGGCCTTGCGCTCCAGGGGCATATCCACCAACTCGCCGCCTATCTCTCCGAGGCCGTCAAGCGGATTGCCCAGGGGGTCCACCACGCGGCCGACCATTGACTCGCCCACGCGCACGGAGGCGATGCGGCCTGTGCGGCGCACCGACATTCCCTCACGGACAAGGTCCGTGGGTCCCAGGAGCACCGCTCCCACGTTGTCTTCCTCCAGGTTCATGGCCACGGCCATAACGCCGTTATCAAATTCCAGCAGTTCTCCCGCCTCGCAGTTGGCAAGTCCGCGCAGGTGCGCTACTCCGTCGCTTACCTGCAGCACGCTGCCAACCTCCTCCCATTGCAAAGAGTTGTCTATGCCTTTGAGCCGGGCAAGGAGGACCTCGCTTATCTCGCTTGGTTTCAATGTTTGCGTCATACTATTCTGCTTGTATTGTCTATGAACTGCTTGCGGAGGCTGTCCAGCTGTGCGGACACGCTTGCGTCAAGCAGCAGGTCGTCTACCACAAGTTTGAACCCTCCTATCAGGGACGGGTCCGTCTTTACGGTAAGGTCCAGGCCGCAGCCTGTCTTCTCTTTTACCAGGTCGCGGACTTTCTTTTCCAGACCGGGATTGGGTACGACGGTAGTGAGCGTGGCCAGCTTCATATTGTTCTGCTTCAGGTACAGGCTCACATAGCTGTTGAAGATGAATTTCAGATACTGATCCCGACGGTTGTCCACCAGCAGTTTAACGAACTTCTGCAGGTCCGGATTCAGACGGGAGGGGACGGAATCGGGGTTTGCCAGCATCGCACGGATCTGGGAATACACCTCGGCCGCACTGCCGTTCTCAGTTGTGAGATTCAGCAGAGCCCTTGCATATCTGGTGGATATTACCCCGGTGTTCATCCGTGTATCAGCTGTTCAACCTTGTCCTGGTAACCTCGTCTACGAGCCGGTCTACTAGTTCTGCCTGCTCGCTTCCTCCATCGAGAGTCTTTCTGATTACTTTCTCGGCCACGTCAAGGGATATCTCCGCCACCTGGCGGCGGACATCCTTGAGCGCGTCTTCCCTTTCGGCCGCGATTTCCAGCTTGGCGTTCTGGATTATCTTGTCGGCCTCTTCCCGAGCCTGCTCCTTAGCCTGGGCTATGAGATTGTCTCGCGCGGCGGCGGCTTCTTTCAGAAGAGCCGCCTGCTCCACGCGGGCTTTCTCCAGCAGCTCCTGCTGTTCCTGGGCCAGGGAGGCAAGTTTCTCCTCGGCAAGGCGCGCCGCGGCAAGACTGTCGTTGATCTTGTCGTTGCGCTTCTTAACCATAGAGGTGATGACCGGGAAACCGAACTTTGCCAGTATGAAGAATACAATGGCAAAGATGATGGTCATCCATACCACCAGGCCGCTGTCAGGCGTAATCAGGTTCATCTGTACTCTCTGTTAATACAGTGAAAGCAGGCAGACGATAACCGCAAACAGGCAGACACCCTCGATAAGGGCGCCCACGATGATGGCAGTGGTCCTGAGGCCGCCTGCGATTTCAGGCTGGCGGGCAGAGGCCTCCATCACGTACTTTGCAAGTTTGGAGATACCCAGCGAGGCTGCGAAAGCAACTATTGCCGCGCACAATGCAGAACCTATCTTCGCCCACGAAGCGGCTGCAACTTGAAGTAAAATGGTAGAAATCATAATTATTAGTATTTAAGTTATATTAATCTTCTTCTACGGGTTCTTTGTGGGCCATTCCTATGAACAGCGCCGACAGCATAGTGAATACATAGGCCTGGATGAAGGCCACCAGCAGTTCCAGGCAGTTCAGGAATATTCCGAACAGCACCGCCACTATGCTCAGGGAACCGTTTATCACAGGTCCCATCTTGGCCGTAAGGAAAATCACTCCCACGGCGCAGAGTATCATTATATGGCCGGCCAGCATATTGGCAAAGAGCCTTATCATCAGGGACAAGGGCTTTGTCAGGGTACCGACTACCTCTATTGTAGGCATAATGGGTATGGCCTTGAGGAAAAGCGGGACGTCCGGCCAGAATATGTCTTTATAGTAATGCTTGTTTCCGAAAAGGTTTACCATCAGGAAAGTGAACAGGGCAAGCACCATCGTAACGGCTATGTTGCCCGTTATGTTGGCTCCTCCCGGGAAGAAAGGAACAATTCCCATCAGGTTGTTTATGAGGATGAAGAAGAACACCGTCAGTAGGTACGGGGCGAACTTCTCGTGCTTGGGGCCCACCGCGTCCTTTATCACGTCGTCGTTTATCATCATTATCACGGGCTCCAGCAGCGCGGCAATTCCCGTGGGCGTCTCCTTGAGCACGTCGTGCTTGCGGTACCAGCGCGCGCACAGCAGAATAAGCACCACCAGTATCAGGCTGTCTATCATCAGCCCCAGAACGTTCTTGGTTATGGACATGTCAAAGGGACGCTTCCCCGTGACCTTGTTCACCATCTTTCCGTTCTCGTTAAGGGTGTAGCCGTGCTCCTCCATCTTGTTGGACATAAACACGTGCACGCCGTTATCAAAGACAATGCACGGCAGCGGGATGCTGATTTCCTTGCCGTTTATCTCGGTGATGTGCCACTCGTGGCTGTCGGCTATATGCCCGAAAATGAACTCCTGCATATTCAGGTCTTCCCCTTCCTGCGCCACTGCGCCAAGCGGCAGCGCAAGAATGAAAAGCAGTATGTACAGAAGTCTTTTCATATCAGTCTATGCAAACCTTGATGACGTTGTCCTTCACCATAACCACGCCTCCTTTCACCTCCAGCGAATCTTCCTGGCCGCCGACGCGCCAATGTATCTTCCCCTCCTCCAGGAGGGAGATTATGGGCGCGTGGTTGCGCAGCACCTCGAACTCGCCCAGCACCCCCGGAAAGAAGATGCAGTCCACGTCCAGATGCCTCGAAACCCTGGGAGAAAGGATGTCTACGGAAATCATCGTCAAGCGTTCTTAAGTATAGCCTCGCCTTTGGCGATGGCGTCATCTATCGTTCCCACGTTCATGAAGGCCTGCTCCGGCAGGTAGTCCACCTCGCCGTCGAGGATCTTCTTGAAGCCTTTGACAGTATCTTCGATGTCTACCATCACGCCCGGAAGGCCGGTGAACTGCTCGGCCACCGAGAACGGCTGCGACAGGAAGCGCTGCACCCTGCGGGCGCGGTTCACCGTTACGCGGTCTTCCTCGGAGAGTTCGTCCATTCCGAGGATGGCGATGATGTCCTGCAGTTCCTTGTTGCGCTGGAGAATCTGCTTGACCCTCTGCGCCGTGTCATAATGCTCCTGGCCCACGATGTTGGGATCCAGTATCCTGGAGGTGGATTCCAGAGGATCCACGGCGGGATAGATTCCCAACTCCGTAATCTTGCGGCTGAGCACCGTGGTGGCGTCCAGGTGGGAGAACGTGGTGGCCGGGGCCGGGTCGGTAAGGTCGTCCGCAGGGACGTACACGGCCTGGACCGAAGTGATGGATCCGTTCTTGGTGGACGTGATGCGCTCCTGCATCGCTCCCATCTCGGAGGCCAGCGTAGGCTGATAGCCCACGGCGGAAGGCATTCTTCCCAAAAGGGCGGACACCTCAGATCCGGCCTGGGTGAAACGGAATATGTTGTCAATGAAGAACAGTATGTCCTTGGGATCGTCGTACGATGTGGAATCACGGAAGGATTCCGCAAGGGTGAGGCCCGAAAGGGCCACGGAACTTCTGGCTCCCGGAGGTTCGTTCATCTGTCCGAAAACCATTGCAACCTGGGATTTCTTGACCTCTTCCATATCTACCTTGGAGAGGTCCCACTTGCCTTCTTCCATCTCTTTCTTGAACTCGGCGCCGTACTTGATGACGTCAGACTCTATCATCTCCCTGAGGAGGTCGTTGCCCTCCCTGGTACGCTCGCCCACGCCGGCGAATACGGAGAAACCGTTATGCCTCTTGGCAATGTTGTTTATGAGTTCCTTGATGAGCACGGTCTTTCCCACTCCGGCACCGCCGAAGAGGCCGATCTTTCCGCCCTTGAGATAGGGCTCAAGCAGGTCTATCACCTTGATTCCGGTGAAGAGGACTTCCTGGGAAGTGGTCAGGTTCTCGAACTTGGGCGGTTCCCTGTGTATGGGAAGGGTGCGGTCCGCCACCAGTTTGGGCAGGCCGTCTATGGTGTTGCCGGTAACGTTCATCACGCGGCCGCGGATCTGATGTCCGGCAGGCATCGAAATAGGGGTGCCGGTGGCAGTGACTTCCATCCCGCGGCGAAGGCCGTCGGTGGAGTCCATGGCCACGCAGCGCACCGTGTCTTCTCCAATGTGCTGGTGAACTTCTACTACCAGAGTCCCCCCGTTGGGGCGTTTGATGGACAGTGCTTCGTGAATGCCCGGCAGGCTCTCGTCTGAGACATTCTTGAAGTGGACGTCCACCACAGGGCCGATTATCTGGGAAATGTGCCCGATTGCAAGTTCCATAATTTAAATCCCTTTATATTAGGGTAAAGATAAGCATTTATTTTCAATTAGCGGATGGGCGTTCACGCTCGCGAAGCCACTTCAGGAACACAAGATGTCCCGGAGCCACCATATCCCCGTGCTCGAAGCCGTCCAGTTCGTAGAAGGTTATGTCCTTGTGGCCGTGGAGTTTCATCATCCTCACGAAGTAGGCAGTCTCTTCATACCTGCCATAGAGTTCCATCTCCCTGTCGCCTGAGATTACCAGCATCGGAGGGCAGTCGGGTCGCATATGGTACAGCGGGGCGAGGTTGTCAATGATGGGGATGAGCGGAGAGATTCCGTGGTCTCCCCTCTCGGTGTAGTGGGTGACCACCTGGCCGCTGTAGGGCACCAGTGCCGCTATCCGGTCGGCGTCTATGCCGTATTCTGCCAGATATGACTTGTCAAGGCCAACCAGGTCCACCAGGGTTCCTCCCGCGGAATGGCCGGCCAGATATATCTTGGAAGTGCTTCCTCCGTACTGCTCTATGTTATTGAAAACCCAGGCTACCGCTGCGGCGGCGTCCTTGACTATTTCTCCGACTGAAACTTTGGGATGGAGTCGATATCCGACACCCACGACTATGTAGCCGCGGGTCATCAGGGCCTGCGGGAGTTCCTTGCTGCCGCTTTTCATTGCTCCGCCGTGGAACCAGACAATTACGGGACGGTCTGTAAGTCCAGGGACGTAAGCCACGTCCACCTTGCACATTTCCTTGACGTAGTCGTCTCCAGACGTCCTGTAAGGGAGGTCCTTGGCTACGGAATACTGATACTGCTGGGGCTGGCGCTGGGCAAATGCGCACACGGCCAGGAGCAGCGTGACTGAGATCAACAGGATTCGTTTCATATGATAAAGAGAGTAGTTTGTACAAATATATAAAAAAAGACGCTGGCCAGACAATCTGGTCAGCGTCTCGAAGAACGGCAGCTACCTACTCTCCCACCTGGTGGGGCAGTACCATCGGCGTTGGCAAGTTTAACTTCTCTGTTCGGAATGGGAAGAGGTGGGTCCTCACCGCTATAGCCACCGCAGTATATTT
>JAGCVB010000127.1 GCA_017962585.1 Bacteroidales bacterium | reverse complement strand
GTTTTCATAATTTTAAATATACTGGTTTTTTTGTAATTTTGCAGGCGTGTCCGCCCCCTTAGTTTAATGGATAAAATTCAGGATTCCGGTTCCTGTGATAGGCGTTCGATTCGCCTAGGGGGTACAAATCTAAAGACTTAGTACCTGTCCCAGGAAAAGTATCTCGGAAGAGGAATCTGAACGGATTATGTAAAAGAACGGACGGTCTGCCGTAAAGTCTATCGTATTGCTGGGCGCCACGGACGTTGTCCTCATACCAAGCCCCGTCACGGCGGCAGCCTCAGTGCCCTCCTCATCCACGTCAATGTAAGTCTTCTGCTTTACAAAGCCTATGGCCAGAGGAGTCGATGCCATAAGCGAGAAGTCGGCCGCATTGCTGAACGCCAGTTTCATTCCCAGGTCCTGCAGCAGACCCGTGAAGTCCATCTCGCACTCCAGCTTGAACTTGGGCATGCTCACGCGCACCCTTTCGGAGCGGAGCTCGCGCCTCCATCCTTCCCAACGGGAAGAGCTGAGGGCAGCAAGCGCGTCGTCGAACGCCACTCCCGGGCGCGGCAGCAGGACATACATGTCCATATCTCCGCTTTCGTAGGGGAGTTCCAGTATCTGGAAGAAGTCGTTCTGGCAATAGCGCAGGCTGGCTGTCTGGTGCATCATATCCACCTGCTGCAGACGGCCGTCCAGGCAGGTGAAAGGAGCCTTGTCGGTGCGTGTAAATGGGCTCTCCCACTTGTCGTAGAAGTATACCGCATTCAGCAGAAGCATCTGCATGTCAGGATCTACGGTTTCCAGAATGGAAGGTATCTTGCCGTTGGTGTTCTTGGAGCACCATCTGTTAACGTCGCCTATGAAAGACCTCTGGCTGAAATCTTTAGAGTAAACTTCGGAGGCGTATTTGTTCTGGACGGTCTTCCTGTAGTCCTGATACATTGTGACCTGCTTGTTGACCCATACAGAGTTTGCCACTTTAACGGTCTTGTTCTGGGGAGCGGCGCTGTAGTCCTTTCCAAGCACCTTCCACATCTGGTCAGCCGTGCTTCCGCCTGCGCCTTCAGCAGCCATCGAGAGTACTGCACCCAGGCTGAACGGCGATACGCAGATGGACTGACGGGAGCGGAGCGCCTTGAACACGTCAAAGTCGAAATCTCCTCCCAGGGTGGATACCGATGCGCTGCCTTCAGGGACCATAGGCTTGATCTCGGACTGGGTTATGGGTGTCAGGTCCAGCGCCGGAAGAGGCATGAACTGCGTCTTGCTGGTGTTGGAACAGGCACACAGAGCCGTCAGAGCCGTAAATAAGACAATTGTTCGAATTCTGTTCATTCTATTTCATCCATTTATCCAGCCAGTCATATACAATTCTGTGCCAATATAATGAATTTTGTGGTTGAAGTATCCAATGATTTTCATCCGGGAACACAACAAGCTTGGACGGAACCCCCATCATCTGGGCAGTGTTGAATGCCGCCATACCCTGTGTATAGGGGATCCTGTAGTCTTTTTCTCCGTGGATGCAGAGGATTGGCTTGTTCCATTTCTGCACGTTTTCAAGCGGTGAATTCGCATAATGGCGAACAGCCTCGGGGTACTGGCTCCAGGGCGATCCGCTCAGGTAGCCCCTTCCGAGGCCTCCGTTGTCAAACTCGGGGAACCACATTTCCTCGGTGGTATAGTACAGACCGGCCTCGTCGAAGATTCCGGCGTGGGCTATGAAGCAGTCGAAGGTGTTCTCGTGGATTCCTGCCAGGTAGTATGACGAATAACCGCCGTAGGATGCACCCACGCAGGCCAGTTTGCCCACGTAAGGCTTTGATTTGATATAGCGGGCGGCGCTGAGGTAATCCTGCATGTTGAGGCCTATGTAGTCGCCGCTGATCTCCTCTTTCCATTCCTGTCCGCTGGAGGTGGTTCCGCGGCGGTTGGGCATTATAACTATGTAGCCCTGCTCCGCCATCAGGCGGTAGCACCAGCGGTAACTCCAGCTCTGGGAATTGGAGCTCTGGGGGCCTCCAAGGACGATCTCTATTGCCGGATAAACCTTTGAAGGGTCGAACTTGGGAGGATACAGGATCCAGGCCTGCATTTGCTGGCCGTCCACGGTCTCTATCCACACGCTCTCGCTCTTAGGGTCGGTGAGCTGGGTGAAAATATGGTCGTTCTCCCTGGTGATGCGGTCGAGTTCGCAGGTGTAGTCGCTGCGCACGCGCACAGAACAGAGCTCGGTGGGGAATTTTAGGCAGTTGTAGCTGGTAAGCAGGTTCACGGTGTTGCCACCTGCGATGTACCCGAAAGGAGAGTCGAAGTCGTACGGCCAGTCGTCTCCGGTGATGCGGGCCCAGGAGTCGGAATCGATATCCACCATAAAAATGGCCTGCAGACCCTCTGTGAGGGCGTTGAATATGATATGGCTGTCGTCCGGAGTCCAAACCAGGCCGGCCACGTCGCGGTCAAGGCTGCCGCAGAGCTGGCGGATGTCCTTGATGCTGACGTCGGCGCTCTGGCCCTCGTTGGTGGAGCCGAATTCTATGTCACAGACCATAAGCCTCTGCTGGTCGGCCTCGTAGCCGTCCCTGGCCATGGACACCCAGGCCAGTTTGGAGCCGTCGTGGCTCCATACCGGGTCCGTGTCGTAACCGCCGTCCATAGGGATGCGGGTGGTAGCTCCGGTCAAAATGTCATATATGTAGATTTCTGTATCTGTGGAGAAAGCGTAGTCTTTGCCGGTTTTCTTGCGGCAGCTGTAAGCGATGTGCCTTCCGTCAGGAGCCCAGTCGAGCTGCTCCGCTCCGCCAAAGGGTTCGGTGGGAAGTTCGTAAGGCTCGTCGCCCAGGATGTCGAAGGAGTTTTCCGTAGTGATTGTTCCGTTTACGGTGGTCGCTACGAAAGAACGGGGGATTTCGGTTACCCAATGGTCCCAGTGACGGTACATAAGGTCTTCTGTGGTGTAGGCCTGGGCCTTGTCCAGGGCCGGATCCATATCCTTGGGGGTCTTTACGGGACCGGGAGCGGTGGTAATGAAAATTACGTTGGACTGGTCGGGAGAAAGCTTGAACTCGCTTATTCCGGAAGGGATGTCGCTGAGTTTCTCTTTCTTTCCCAGTTTGTTCCCCTTGAGGGGAGCCTTCCATATCTGGCCGTCCTGGAGGAAGAATATGCTTTTTCCGTCATTGCTCCAGCGGGCGTTGCTGACGCTCTTGGCGTATCTCGTCAACTGAACTTTGTTCCTGCCGTCTGTGTCGCAGAGGAAGAGGTTCCTGCAACTTCTGTTTTCGGCTATCGAGGTATAGGACACTCCGTAAAGGATCTTCTTTCCGTCGGGACTGAGCTGAGGGTCTGACAGACGTCCCATAGACAGCAGGGCCTCGGGAGTCATCACTCCGTCCGAAAGGGTTATGTCCGACTGCCCGATATAGCCGGCGCTCTGGTCGTTATTCTTTTTCATTGCTTTTCCGATTAAAGTTCCCGCAAAATATCCCGCAAGTACACAGGCGGCGATAATGAGCAGGCTGGATAGGAATTTGGCAGTTTTCATCGTGTCAACTTATTTTACTGTAGTCTTTTATGTCGTATTTGTCTTTGCGCAGTTCGCGGGCCAGAAGCCTGTTTACGGGAAAATCCAGTCCCGGGTCGGCGTCCAGCACTTTCTGGGCATATTCCCTCGCCTGGGACAGCAGGAGGCCGTCCTTCGACAGGGAAGCGATGTTAAGGGCAATGGGGAGGCCGCTCTGCTGCGTTCCTTCAAGGTCTCCCGGGCCGCGCATCTTCATATCTTCTTCTGCAATTTCAAAGCCGTTGTCGGTGGCGCAGAGCAAATCTATCCTCTTTTGTGATTCCCGGCTGAGTTTCACATCCTTTACCAATATGCAGAAGGACTGGTCTGCGCCTCTTCCCACGCGTCCGCGCAGCTGGTGCAGCTGGCTGAGGCCGAAGCGCTCGGCGCTCTC
>JAGCVB010000126.1 GCA_017962585.1 Bacteroidales bacterium | reverse complement strand
TTTCCTACACTTTGACTTTCTAGGCAATGAACAAGATATCACGCATATTCATCTGGCTGGCCGCGGCTCTTCTGGCAGTCTCCTGCGTGGACGATTTCACGCCGGACGTAAAGGACGCGCCGGAGCCCAGGCTGGTGATTGACGGCCTGCTGACCACGGAGCCTGCGGCGCACCGCGTGCGCCTTTCGATGTCGGCTCCTTTCGGCACGCCTTCGTCCCAGATTCCAGTCGTGTCCGGAGCCAGCGTGAGCATCTGGGACGGGGAGAAGACAGTGACTCTCAGGGAAGACCCCGGCACTGGCTGCTACTACACTCCAGATGACTATTTCGGCCAGGAAGGCAGGACCTATCGCCTGGACGTGGAAGTGGACCTGGAAGGGGAGCGCAGGCATTACAGTGCCGAGGATGAGATGCCTCCCAAGGGAATCCGCGGGGACGCGATGGACTATTACAAGATGGCGGATTCTGTATGGATGTTCACCATCTGGGGACAGGACCTTCCGGGAATAGCCAGCCATTACGCCGGAGAACTGGTGGTGCACGACCGCCGGCTTCCAGTAGGACAGTGGGTGTTCATAGACGGCCTCTCAATGTTCGACGGCAACTATCTTTTTGCAGGTGAATACCTTCCATATATGGTATCCGAACTTATCCCTTCAGAAGAGCCTCTGACTCCGCTGGTAGAGGGAGATATGGTGACCCTGCGATTCTACTCCCTTTCAGATTTCTTCTACGACTGGATACTGGCTATGACAAACGAGACCACCGCCCGCATTCCTATGCTGTCGTCCCAGCCGGCAAATCTGCCGAGCAACGTGAAAGGGGACACTGAAGCGATGGGATCCTTTATGGTAGCCGACCTCACCACATTAACCGTCGAGGTGAAAAACCCGGAGAGAACCCGGGAAGAGATGCTAAGGGACCATCTTCCGCCTGGCTATCTTATACCCGGCGGCGGCTATTAGAATAGACATCAAAGGCGAAATCAAATTGAAGAAGCAGTAAGGCAGGTACTCAATGGTAGGCACCTTGAGCACCGTAGACTGCGTCATTCCGCAGGAATTCCAAGGTATGAGCACGGAGGTCACCGTCGCCGAGTCTTCGGCTGAACGGCTCAGCAGGCGGGATTCGTAGCCTTTGTCTTCAAAGAGTTTCTTGTATAAACTGGTGGTCAGTATTATGGAAAGGTACTGGTCACCGGCAACAAGGTTTGAGAAAACGCCCGTGGCCACGGTTGAGGCCACCAGCGAAGTGCGTCCCTTAATGTGCCTTGTAAGGGCGTCAGTGAGGCTCTGGATCATTCCGCTGCCCTTGAGTGTGCCCCCGAAAGCGGCGGCACAGAAAATCAGGAAGATGGTACTCATCATTCCGTTCATTCCCTTTGTCTGGACCAGTGCGTCAAGGGCTTCGTAGCCGGTTTCTATGGAGGTGTTGCCGTAAATTGAAATGAAAACGCCCTTGAAACTGTTGCCTCCGCCTATGGCGTCGATAATGTCAGGCTGGGCAATAAGCGCCGTCACCGCTGCGAGCGCGGCCGCAATTGACAGCGTGATCATAGCAGGCAGCCTTCGGGCGATGAGGACACCCGTAATCACCGGAACCACCAGCAGCCACCCCGAAATGTTGTAACTGCTCTTGAGCGCCTGGCTGAAATCAGCCGCCATAAACGGGCTTCCTCCCTTATGTATCAAGCTGGCTATCAGGAAGATAATGCACGCTATGGAGATGGAGGGAATGGTGGTTATGAGCATATACCTGATATGCGTGAACAGGGGAGTTTCAGTCACCGAAGACGCCAGCACGGTGGTGTCGGACAGGGGGGAGATCTTGTCTCCGAAATATGCGCCCGAGATGATGGCGCCCGCCGTCCATCCCGGGGAGAATCCCAGCGCCATACCTATTCCGATGAACGCCGTGCCTATGGTTGCGACCGTCGTCCAGGAACTGCCCGTCATAAGCGACACCAGCGCGCAGATGAGACACACTGCCAGGAGGAAAATCTTGGGCGAAAGTACCTTGAGCCCATAATAAATGAGGGTGGGGACAATCCCGCTCACCATCCACGTTCCGGCCACTGCGCCAATCAGTAGCAATACGATTATGGCCGTTCCAATGGACTTGATATTGTCCGCGATTGCTCCCTCCAGACTGCTCCAGGGCACTTTGTAGCCCAGCATAGCGATGGCTATCACCACGCCCGAAGCCAGCAGCAGGGCCACCTGACTGCCTCCGTCCAGGGCGTCCGCCCCGAAGAAGCGGACCACTGCGAACAGCAGGCCCACCAGTACGAGGAGCGGTATCAGGGATACGCCGGCGCTGATTCTCTTGTTACCCATAAATGCTTATTCCCATCAAATATAATAATTCCTATATTTGTATCCGATTAACTGTACAAAGAATGCTAAACCTTCTCTATGTAATTCTCTGCGGCATAGCCCTGCCGGTGGGAGGAGTCCAGATGCAGTATATGTGGAGGAACCAGCTTGGAGACATCTACTCCCTGGGACTCGGAAGCGCCGCCTGCCTTGGAGCCGCAACCGCCACAATGACGGGATGGTGTTCCCTTACCGTAGGAGCCTTCATCTGCCAGGCCATCTGCACGCTAATCGTGGGAATAGTGACCTTGAAGATAAGCACCAGCCGCCTCATCACTTTCGGAATAATCTTCGGAACCTTCATAGGTTCATTGGGAACCATTGTGGTGACCAACGCCCCCACTGGCGACCTCCTGAAACAGTATTACCTCTGGGGAGCCGCCAATTTCAACCTGGAGGGGGTTACCACTCTGGATATAATCGTAAGCCTTGCCTTGTTTGCCGGCGGTATCATTACTGCCCTGGCTGCAGCAGGACCGCTTACAAGACATTTCAAGGAGGAGATAGAACTTTCCAACCTGGCTAAGTCAGGGATCCTGTGCATGATTTCCCTGCTGGTAACGTCTGTCGTAAGCATATGCGGAACCGTGGGTTTTGTCTCCCTGGCCATACCCAATCTTTCCAGGGTTATAAGCAAGAGCAAGGACATCCGGACGCATTACCTGCTGAGTTCGGCAATGGGAATAGCCTTGCTGTTAATTACATACGTGGTGGTGACCTATTGCAACTTTGGCGTTTATCTTCCTGTCAGCGCCACTATGAGCCTTATCGCACTTCCTCTTGTAATTTTCCTTTTTACCAGAAAATAGTTATATTTGAATGTTAATTTAAACCTTTTGAAATGAAAAAAGTAATTGCAATCCTTGTAGCAGCGCTTGCTTTCGCTGCAGTAGCTTCTGCACAGCCCCGTGCATTGGGTGTACGTGCCACATACGGAGGAGAACTTTCCTATCAGCATTCTCTGGGTGCCAACTTCCTTGAGGCCGACCTTGGCTTTGCTGTACACAATGGCTTTGTCCTCACCGGAATCTATGATTTCGTACTGGGACAGTCCGGCGGTTTCTCCGTATATGCAGGACCTGGTGCTCAGATAGCTTTCTGGGATACTCCGGATTATAACGGAATAGGACTTGGAGTTGCAGGACAGTTTGGAGTTGAATATATGTTCCCTGTACCTGTAGCAATCTCTCTTGACTGGCGTCCTCGTTTCGACTTCATCCACGAAGGCTTCGGATATTCAAGCATTGCATTGTCGCTGCGTTATGTCTTCTAGCAGATCATAACCCAACAATAAGTCTTAAAAAAATCTCGGGATGCTCTATTTGAGAATCTCGAGATCTTTTTTCAACATTATCTTGGGCTCCATCAGGGAAACTTTCTGGAAGAGAAGTATCCGGTTTCCCAATGAAAGATGCACTTTGTCTTCGTGTTTTCCTTTCCTCCACCATTTGTAGAATCCTACAGGGTCGTTCTCGAAAGGAATCTTGGCTTTTATGCCGGTGCTGTAGCCGGGATAGTCTATGATCATCTGCAGGCCCATGAACTTGCGGTAGTAATCCGGATCTGCCCTGCGGAGCTTGCTTAGCAGAGGCATATAAACTTCTATCTGATTGACCTGCAATGTTTTATCCCTTATAATCAACCTGTGGATGAGAACGGGGTCGGTGTTAAGCCAAGCCCCGACCTTCATAGTTTGAGGGCCGTTTTCGGTTTCCAGAGTAAGCTCGTCTGAAGAGTAGTAGATCTTCTCCGGATCAAGAGGGAATAGTTCCTCTGACGTCATACAAGCAGGTTAATAATTTAGGCTAAAACATACAAATTTAATAAAAATTCTTAAATTTAAAGCGCTCTAGCCTGATTTTTTATGCAAAACCTCAAATGCAACTTTTCCGGCATCTACCTTCTGGAAGATTTTCTGGACGGTACGGTCCTGGATTTTACCGGGCTGGAGGAAACCCGCTGCTACTGCAGCAGGCAGTCCGCCGACGTTATCAGGGCGGCGCTGGCGCCGTACGGTCCCGGCGGGCTGCACTGGATAGACAGCGGTGATTATCACTATGTTTCCCTGTTCATCCAGGAAATGATAGACGAGCCTTATTCCCTGGTCCTTTTCGACCATCATCCGGACGACCAGGCAGGGGCTTTCGGGCAGGAACTGCTCAGTTGCGGAAGCTGGGTGTCCGAGGTGCACCGGTTGAAAAACTGGAGGCAGAGCGCGTACAATGTCTATATCTCTATAGACAAGGATGTCCTTTCCAAAGAATTCGCCCTTACAGACTGGGACCAGGGGGATATGACCCTTGATGAACTCTTTGCTTCCATAAGGGATATCTCATTGAACCACAGGATAATAGGTGTTGACATCTGCGGCGAGCCCTCAGTGCTTGACGGTACCTGTTCAGAAGATGTTAGTATTAATTCAAAAACAAACCGGTTGATACAGGAATTTTTGCTAAATTTACCTGGTTTTGAATTACATACTAACAAACTATAATGGAATCTGAAAATATACTTAAAACTTGTTTGCATAGCAGGCACGTCGCATTGGGAGCCTTGATGAGCCCCTTCGCCGGCTTCGATATGCCCATCAGGTATTCCGACATCACTGACGAGCACCTCGCCGTCAGGAAGGACGTAGGAGTATTCGACGTATCCCATATGGGAGAGATCTTCGTATGCGGACCGGATGCCGAAAAGTTCATCAACCACATTTTCACCAACGACATCCGCGGATACAATCCCGGCAAGATCCTCTACGGAATGATGCTTTACCCTGACGGGGGAGTAGTTGACGACCTTCTGGTGTACCGTGAGTTCACTCCCGATCACTTCCTGCTGGTGGTCAACGCCTCAAATATCGACAAGGATTACCGCCATATCTGCGAATGCGCCGCAGGCTACGACGTCCAGATAGACAACCAGTCCGCAGTATGGGGACAGGTGGCCGTCCAGGGCCCCAGGGCCGAGGAAGTAGTCACCAAGGTCCTTGGCATTGACTGCGCCGCTTCTCTGGGCTTCTACGAGTACTGCAACTCCACCTGGAACGGCAGCAGGCTCATCGTCAGCCGCACCGGCTATACAGGCGAGGATGGCTTCGAGCTCTACACCACGCTTGAAGGCACCTGCGAGATCTGGGACAAGCTCATCGCCGCGGGCGTGAAGCCCTGCGGACTCGGCTGCAGGGACACCCTGCGCTTCGAGGCCGGCCTTCCGCTTTACGGCGACGAACTCAGCGAGGAAATCTCCCCGATTATGGCAGGCCTGGGAATGTTCTGCAAACTTGACAAAGAAGAGTTCATCGGCCGCGACGCCCTTGCCGCTCAGAAGGCTCAGGGCACGGCAAAGAAGCTCGTGGGAATAGAAATAGAGGACAGGGCCGTGCCTCGCGCAGGCTACCCCGTGGAGCTGGAGGACGGCACCCAGGTGGGCGTAGTGACCACCGGTTACCACTCCATCTCGCTTGACAAGAGCATCTGCTTCGCGCTTGTCGACACCAAGTTCTCCGCCCTGGACACTCCGCTGTGGATACGCATCCGCAAGAAGGTGTTCCCCGGAAAGGTGGTAAAGAAAAGATTCTATCAGACAAACTATAAAAAATAAACAGATATGAGCAAGATCATTGACGGACTCTATTACAGCGAGTCACACGAATGGGTAAAGGTAGAAGGCGACATTGCCGTCATCGGCGTAACTGACTACGCCCAGGCCGAGATGGGAGACATCACTTATGTGGATGCTCCTGCAGAGGGCGACGAGTTTGGCAAGGGAGAGGAATTCGGCGCTCTTGAGAGCGTGAAAGCCTCCTCCGATATGTACTGCCCGATATCGGGAGAAGTGGTAGAAGTCAACCAGGATGTGGTGGACGCTCCCGAGAAGGTTAACGAAGACGCCTACGGCGCCTGGATCATCAAGATTAAGATGAGCGATCCTGACGAGCTTTCAGCCCTGATGGATGCAGCCGCCTACAAAGCATTAACCGACAAGTAATGGCCGGATTCTGCTATTTCCCTCATACCGAGGATGATATCCGCGAGATGCTGCGCAAGATCGGGGTGAATTCCCTGGACGACCTGAACAGCGACATCCCTGCGGATTTCGTTTATAAGGGGGAGTATGACCTTCCTGACGCCCTCAGCGAGCAGCAGGTAAGGGATTTCTTCGAAGGCCTGGCCGCAAAGAACACCGTCCTGAAGGTGTTCGCCGGCGCCGGCGCCTACGACCATTACACCCCTTCAGTGATTCCGTACATTACCTCCCGCTCTGAATTCCTGACGGCATACACCCCGTACCAGTGCGAGATATCCCAGGGCACCCTGCGCTATATCTTCGAATTCCAGAGTATGGTATGCGCCCTCACCGGGCTGGACGTGGCCAACGCGTCAATGTACGACGGCCCCACCGCAGCCGCCGAGGCTATGCGTATGTGCGTTGCCAGCGCCCGCAAGAAGAACACCGTCCTTCTTTCAGAGGGCCTGCTTCCCAACGTGCGCAAGGTGGTGGAGACCTATGCCAAGTATTCAGGCATCAATCTGGAGTACATAGTCCTGAAAGACGGCCGCACAAGCCTTGACTGCCTCAAGGAACTCCTCAAGAGCGGTGACGTCGCGGGTGCCATCGTGCCCGGCATCAACCGCCTCGGAATAATTGAGGACCTTACCGGCTTCGCCGATGCCCTCCACGAGGCTGGCGCCCTCTTCGCCCAGTATTGCGACCCTTCGGCGCTGGCGGTGCTCAAGACCCCGGCCGAGTGGGGAGCCGACATAGCAGTGGGAGACGCCCAGACCCTGGGCATTCCGCTGTGCTATGGAGGCCCTTACGTAGGCTTCATGGCCTGCACGCAGGCGCATATGCGCAAGCTTCCCGGCCGCATCGTGGGCGAGGCCCGCGACAGCGAGGGACGCCGCTGCTTCGTGCTGACGCTCCAGGCCCGCGAGCAGCATATCCGCCGCGAAAAGGCCACCTCAAACATCTGCTCCAACCAGTCCCTGATGGCCCTCTGGGTGACAGTTTACCTGTCGCTGATGGGACCTGAAGGAATGAAGAAGGTCAACGACCTCAGTTATGCAGGTGCTCACTACCTCTATGACAAATTGCTTGAGACGGGCAAGTTCCGCAAGGTGAGCGACGCCCCGTTCCTCAAGGAATTCGCCCTCGAGCCTCTGGTTGACGCAAAGGCGCTTCAGAACGTCCTCTGCGAGGCCGGCTTCTTCGGCGCCCTCATCACCGAAGAAGGCTACGTCACTTTCTGCGTCACAGAAAAGCGCACCAAGGAAGAAATAGATGCAATGTTGGACGTAATAAAGGAGGTGAAGTGATGAAATACTACGATAAACTCATATTCGAGCTCTCCAAAGACGGCCGTTGCGGCTACAGCCTGCCTGCAGCCCAGTTCAAGGGCGGCACTGACCAGATAGCCTCAGGCCTCAAGAGAGAGAAGCCCGCCCTTCTGCCCCAGGTGAGCGAAGTGGACGTGGTACGCCACTACACCAACCTGTCGCAGATGAACTTCGGCGTGGACACCGGATTCTACCCTCTGGGAAGCTGTACTATGAAGTACAATCCCAAGATCAACGAGGAGATTGCCGCGATGCCCGCATTCGGAGCCCTTCACCCGCTCCAGCCAGAATGCACCCTTGAAGGCGTAAAGGAGATATACGATGCTATGGAGAAATCCCTTGCCGCCATCACCGGAATGAAGCATTTCACATTCAAGCCTTGCGCCGGCGCGCACGGAGAACTCACTGGCCTGATGATAATGAGGGAGTACCATATGCGCAGGGGAGACACCGCCCGCGTAAAGGTGATAGTTCCCGACAGCGCCCACGGCACAAATCCCGCATCAGCAGCAGTCTGCGGCCTGCAGATAGTTGTGGTCAAGAGCAAGGCTGACGGCTTGGTTGACGTAGAGGACCTCAAACCGCTCCTCGGCCCGGACGTTGCCGGAATTATGATGACCAACCCCAACACCCTTGGCCTGTTCGAGCGTGACATCAAGCAGATAGCCGCCCTGGTACACGAGGCCGGAGGCCTGCTGTACTACGACGGCGCCAATATGAACCCTCTGCTGGGCGTAGCCCGTCCCGGAGATATGGGATTCGACATAATGCACCTTAACCTGCACAAGACCTTCTCCACCCCTCACGGCGGCGGTGGTCCCGGCAGCGGCCCAGTAGGTGTTTGCGAAAAACTCGGCGACATTGCCGCAGACCTGCAGACATCGGCCTTCAACGGCAATTTCGGGGTCATTCTGAGGGCTTATGCGTATATCCTGATGCTGGGCAGGCAGAACGTGAGAATGGCCGGAAAACTGGCCTCCCTGAACGCCAACTACATCAAGGAAAGCCTGAAGGACGCCTACAAACTCCCTATAGAGTCAGTATGCAAGCACGAGTTCGTTTTCGACGGTCTAATCAATGACGGCGGAACCCAAGAGAAGCACGGCGCAACCACTCTGGACGTGGCCAAGCGCCTGCTGGACTACGGCTACCACGCTCCCACCATCTACTTCCCGCTGCTCTTCCATCAGGCAATGATGATAGAGCCTACCGAGACGGAGAGCAAGGAGACTCTGGATGCGTTCATAGACGTTATGCACAAGATTGCGGCCGAGGCTGCTGAAGATCCCGCTATACTGCAGGGCGCTCCGCACAACGCGCCCATCACCCGTCCTGACGAGACGGCGGCTGCGCGCAAGCCTATCCTGAAGTATCAGGACGAGGCTCTTCAAAGCTGAGAACCTTGACGCGTCCGTCCTCTACGGTGAACTTCACGTCGTAGGGACGGAACAAGACTGAATAGACCCTCCCGGGGGAGTCCTGATAACGGGGACGCGGAT
>JAGCVB010000018.1 GCA_017962585.1 Bacteroidales bacterium | reverse complement strand
GAGGCACGCCCAGGGCACCGTATATTCCGATAAAGAGAACGGCCACTGCCATGCTCCAGTTGAAGACGGCCTTGACGGTGTCCTTGAGTCCGCCGGGATTCCTTTCTCCGATGAACTTTCCGGTAAGGGCCTGGCCGGCATAGGCAAAGCCGTCCGTGAAGAAGGAGAACAGCATAAGCAGCTTCATCATTATTGCGCTGGAAGCCAGCATAAGGTCTCCGAATCTGGCGGAGATCACCGTGAAGCCTATGTATATCAGGATGAAACCGATGGAGCGCAGGAACAGGTCGGCGTTCATATTGAAGAAGCCCCTTATATCATTGCCCTTGAAGGACTCCAGGGCCTCTTTCATTCCAATTCCGGAAAGGACCTTGGCCCGGTATTTCACCACCAGTACGCCAAGCGCGAACAGCAGTCCGGAGTACTGGGCCACCAGGGTTCCGTAGGCGACGCCTCTGAATCCCAGGCCCGGCCATCCGCCTATTCCCAGTGCCAGCACTATGCTGGCAATTATGTTCATTCCATTCACCACCAGGTCCGTCCACATAGAGCTGACGGTGTCCTGCATCCCTATGAACCAGCCCCTGAGCGTCATCAGCGACAGGGTGGCGGGAGCCGCCCAGACGCGGATGAAGTAATACTGCAGGGCCAAGTCGCGAACTTCCGGAGAACTGTCCACCACTAGGAAGGCCAGTCTGGTGAAAGGCCACTGTATTGCCAGGACCAGGGCGGCCATCAGGAGGCTGAGGCCCAGGCCGCGGCAGAGAATGCGGCCGCATTCCTGCATGTCGGCCCGGCCGTAGGCCTGCGCCGTGAGGCCGCCGGTGCCTGCCCGCAGGAAGGCGAAGTTCCAGTACAGCAGGTCGAACAGCATCGACCCTATGGAGATGCCTCCGATGCTGGCAGCCACGGCGCCGGAAAGGTGCCCGGTCACGGCAATGTCCACCATTCCCACGACGGGAACGGTTATGTTTGCAAGTATGCTGGGAATGGCCAGCCGCAGTATGTCCTTGTGGATGGCTTTCATCGGAATTTCTTGTCCTCCTCAAGCATTCCGAGGTAGGAATTGTAGCGCTCAGCGCTTATCTCGCCGCGGTCTACGGCCTCTTTGACGGCGCAGCCGGGCTCGTGAGTGTGTGTGCAGGGAGTGAACCTGCAGCCCTTTGCAGCTGCCAGCATTTCCGGGAAGTACAGCGCTATCTCTGTCTTCCCCAGGTCTACCAGGCCGAAACCGCGCAAGCCGGGGGAGTCTATGATGAACCCGCCGCTGGCCAGCGGATACATCTCATACAGGGAGGTGGTATGCTTGCCCTGCAGGTGTACGTGGGATATCTTGCTGATCTTGGGGTTCAATGAGGAATCAAGGGCCTTTATTATGGAGGACTTGCCCACTCCGGATTCTCCGGATATGAGGCAGACTTTATCTTTGCAAAGTTCCCTCAGGGTATCTATGCCCTCGCTGGTCTTGGCGGAGGTTTCGATGACCCTGTAGCCCGCTCCGCGGTAGATTTTCAGGAAGTTATCCATTTCCTCAGGCACCTCGCTGCGGTAGAGGTCCACTTTGTTGAGGACTATTACAGGGGTGACATTGTATACTTCGCAGGTTACCAGGATCCTGTCCAGGAACGGGAGTTTTATCTGCGGGAAATACAGTGATACTGCAATCACTGCCAGGTCTATGTTGGCTCCGATTATATGCGCCTGGCGGCTGAGATTGGTGGAGCGCCGTATTACGTAGTTGCTGCGGGGGAGGACTTCGGTGATTATTGCGGGGTTCTGTTCGTCAGCTTCGCCCTCCAGGCTGTAACGGACTCTGTCCCCGATTGCTACGGGATTTGTTGCGGTCTGGCTTTCCAGCCTGACTTTTCCGCGAAGGACGGCAGGGAAAAGGTTCCATTCAGGCAAAACGGACAGCATATAATGGCTGCCCGCATTCTTTACCACGGTGGCTTCTCCTGTCTTTGTCATACCGGGCAAAGATACAAAATATGTTTCGCTTTTTCTTTGTATCTTTGTATGATAAACAATCAGATATGGTCCCTTCAAGCCAGATACGGAAAGTGGTGGAACAGTTGTTCAAGGACATACAGTTCACCAGTGAGCCAAAAGCTCTTTACGACCCCCTCAGGTATATGATAGAGATTGGCGGCAAGCGCCTGCGCCCCACTCTCTGCCTTACGGCATATTCGCTGTTCAAGGACGGCTTCCCTGAGGAGATCCTTCAGCCCGCGGCCGCCCTCGAGGTGTTCCACTCCTTCACCCTCATCCACGATGACATTATGGACGACTCTCCGCTTCGCCGCGGAAAGCCCACGGTCAAGGCCAGGTGGGACGACAACACCGCCATCCTGTCCGGCGACGTGATGTGCATTGACAGCTACCGCAGGCTGGCTTTCGCGCCCGCGAGCGTGCTGCCCCAGGTCCTGGACCTCTTCACTTCCACCGCCGCCCTGGTTTGTGAGGGCCAGCAGTATGATATGGACTTCGAAGACGAGGAATCCGTGTCTATGGAGGACTATATGAAGATGATAGGCCTCAAGACCGCCGTCCTGCTGGCGTGCTCGGCCAAGATGGGCGCCTTGATAGCGGAAGCGCCCTCTGCCCAGGCAGAGGCCCTGTACCGCTACGGCTACAACCTCGGCCTCGCCTTCCAGATCACTGACGATTACCTTGACACCTATGGCGACCTTAAAGTTTTCGGCAAGCCCATTGGCGGAGACATAGTGAACAACAAGAAAACCTGGCTTCTTACTAAAGCCCTGGAAACGGCCAAGGACAGAGGCCGCCTGAAATCTATAATGGCCCTTCCGGTGGATGAAGAAACCGACAAGGCCAGGAAGGTTGCCCTTATGAGGGCTGAATACGACAAGCTGGGTATCCCCCAGGCCGCCGCGCAGGAAATCAGGCGCCTGAGCGACCTTGCTTTGGAAGAGATTGCCGATATTCCAGGCAACGACATATTGAAGGAATTCTCTGAAAAACTTATAGGACGTGCAAAATAAAGAATTGGAAATAATGGCCCCGGCGGGCAATTTCGAGTGCCTGCACGCCGCCATCCAGGGCGGAGCGAACTCCGTTTACTTTGGCGTAGGACAGCTGAACATGCGCTCGCATTCGGCAAACAACTTCACTCCGCAGGACCTGTCGGAGGTTTGCCGCATCTGCCGGGAGGCTGGAGTAAAGAGTTACCTCACCCTCAATATCGTCCTGTATCAGGAGGACCTTGACCCTATGCGCAAGACGCTGGATGCCGCCAAGGCGGCGGGTATCGACGCTATCATCGCTTCCGATATGGCGGCCATCGAGTATTGCCGTGAGATAGGCCTGGAGGTACATATCTCAACCCAGCTGAACGTTTCCAACATTTTGGCACTCAAGTTTTACGCCCAGTTCGCGGACGTCATAGTGCTTGCGCGCGAACTGAATCTGAACCAGGTTAAAGATATCTGCCGGACCATTGAGAAAGAGCAGATAAAAGGCCCTTCCGGGAACCTGGTGCGCGTGGAGATGTTCGCCCACGGCGCCCTCTGCATGGCAGTCTCAGGCAAGTGCTACCTGAGCCTGCACGCCTACGGCGCCTCCGCCAACAGAGGCTCCTGCTTCCAGGTCTGCCGCCGCGGCTACGAAGTTACCGACCTGGAGACCGGCAACCAGCTGAATGTGGACAACAAGTACATAATGTCCCCCAAGGACCTCTGTACCATAGAGTTTATGGACAAGATCATAGACGCCGGAGTCAAGGTGTTTAAGATAGAGGGTCGCGCCCGCAGCGCGGAATACGTCAAGCGCTGCGCCTCCTGCTACCGTCGCGCAGCGGATGCCGTCTGCGACGGCACCTACACGCCGGAGTTCGCCGCCTCCCTCAAGGAGGAACTCTCCGAGGTCTTCAACCGCGGCTTCTGGGACGGTTATTATCAGGGCGCCTATCTTGGCCAGTGGAGCGATGTCTACGGCAGCCAGGCCACCCGCAAGAAGGTATACTGCGGCAAGGTGACCAACTGGTTCGACCGCATCGGCGTAGCCGAGATCTCCGTGGAGTCCGCCCCGCTCAAAGTGGGAGATGAGGTAATGGTAATCGGCTCCACCACGGGCGTCGTGGAGTTCACAGTGGACGATATGCGCGTCAACCTGGAGCCTGCGCAGGAGGCCGCCAAGGGCGTCCGCTGCTCCCTCGCCGCCCCCTCACGCCTCCGCCGCGGTGACAAACTCTACCTCTGGGAACCTGCCTGACCTGTTGATAACTTCTTGATATGTGCTGATAACTTTTATTCCGAATGAGTTGCATTCGGAGTAAATTTGTTAGTACTAAGTCAAAAAGTGTTTATGACCACCGAAGAATTGATTGCCAATATCAGGGTCGTTCCGGATTTCCCCCAGAAAGGGATTATGTTCCAGGACATCACAACCCTTCTTCTTAAACCTGAATGCCTGAAAGAACTCTCCGACAGGCTCTATGAGCAATACAAAGACAAAGGCATAACCAAGGTCGTGGGCATAGAGTCCCGCGGATACCTGCTGGGCCCTGCGTTGGCAATACGCCTGGGCGCCGGTTTCGTGCTGCTTCGCAAAAAGGGCAAGTTGCCTGCAGAGGTGGTTTCCGAGACCTATATGAAGGAATATGGCCCTGATTCAATCGAGATTCATAAAGGCGCCATCACCGAGAACGACGTCTGCCTGATCCACGACGACCTCCTGGCAACAGGCGGCACCACCGCCGCGGCATACAGGCTGGTAAAGAAGTTCAACCCCAAGGATATCTACATCAATTTCCTGATAGACCTGGTGGACTGTCCAAGGGCGGACGTCTTCCCCAAGGACGCCAAGATTTCTTCAGTATTGCCGGTACTGGAGTTCCCTGACTAGTAATATTATCCATTTATATCTATGAAAAAGAAATTATTCATTGCAGCAGTCGCTGTATGCGCATTCGCCATTGGCGCAAAAGCACAGACCAACCTCCAGACCTTCTACGATTTCGGAAGGAACAGGGACCATTTCACCACAACCCTCGAGGGTTTCTACAATGACAACTGGGGCAACACCTTCTTCTTCATCGACTATGACTACAATGCCAAGAATTCCAAGGGCGTGAACCAGGCTCCAAGCGGCAGCTATATGGAAATCGCACGCTGTCTCAACTTCTGGCAGGACAGCGCCCTCGCTCCTTTGAGCCTGCAGGTTGAGTACAACGGCCTGGTAGGTGTCAACCAGAACTTCCTCTTCGGACTCGACTGGTTCGTTCACAACGCCGACTTCAGCAACACCTTCAACTTCAAGCTCCTCTACAAGACCTTCAGCGCCGGCGCCAGCAGCAACGTTCCTCTGCAGTTCACATTCGTTTGGGGAATGCAGGACATCTTCGGCGTTACCGGCCTCCGTTTCAGCGGCTTCGCCGATATCTGGGGAGAGAATGTCATCAACTTTATGGAGGACTTCTCCAAGAGCGGCAAGACTGTCTTCATCTCCGAGCCTCAGCTCTGGTACAACATCGGCCAGCATATGGGAATTCCTAACCTCCACATCGGTACCGAGGTTGAGCTCTCTTATGACTTTGCAGGATACGCAGGCTTCTACGCCCGTCCTTGCATAGGAACAAAATGGGTATTCTAAGAAATCACTAAAATCTAAACTATGTCACCGTTTTTCTCAAAACTTTTCGGATTTGACAACGAGAAGCACAATGTCCGGACGGAGATCATAGCGGGAATCACCACGTTCCTGACTATGGCCTATATCCTGGCTGTCAACCCCAGCATCTTCAGTGCTCTTGCAGACCAGGGTATGCCTACCAACGCCGTGTTCACGGCAACCGCCCTAGCAGCCATAATCGGTACGCTGGTAATGGCTCTCTACGCCAAGAAGCCTTTCGCCCTGGCTCCGGGTATGGGTCTGAACGCTTTCTTCGTTTACACCGTATGCCTCACGATGGGATACAGCTGGCAGTTCGCACTCACAGCCATCCTGCTTGAAGGTATCATCTTCATCATCCTGTCCGTCACCAAGGTCCGCGACCTCATCGTCAAGGCCATCCCTGACACGCTCAAGAAAGCCATTGGAGCAGGTATCGGCCTTTACATCGCATTCATCGGCCTGCAGAATGCAGGAATCATCGTCAATGACGACGCCACCCTGGTTACCCTCGGAGACCTCACAACCGCCAACAGCGTGCTCTTCACAATCGGCCTTCTGCTCACTTCCATCCTGGTAGTGCTCAAGGTTAAGGGAGGCGTTCTCATCGGTATCCTTGCAACCACCATCATCGGCATCCCTTTCGGAATCACCCATCTTGACGGAATCATCTCCACACCTGCCTCCGTGGCACCTGTATTTATGAAGTTCGAGTGGAGCCAGATATTCACCCTGGATATGCTGGTAGTGGTTCTTACCTTCCTCTGCATCGATATGTTCGACACAATCGGAACAGTTGTGGGAGTGGCCGAGAAAGCCCATATGATAGACAAGGAGAACAAGGTTGAGAGCTTCGACAAGATCTTCCTGGCCGACGCCGTAGCCACCACAGCTGGCGCCTGCCTGGGTTCTTCAACCACCACAACTTACATCGAGAGCGCATCCGGCGTTACCGAGGGCGGCCGAACCGGTCTCACCTCGTTCACCGTAGTGGTATGCTTCGTACTGGCCCTCTTCTTCTCTCCTCTGTTCCTGGCAATTCCTTCAGCCGCCACTGGAGCAGTCCTGGTAGTAGTAGGAGTTATGATGATGTCTCCTATCAAGGAGATCGACTGGTCTGACTACTCCGAGGCCATCCCTGCATTCATCACCGCCACAATGATGCCTCTGACCTACAGTATCGCACACGGTATCCTC
>JAGCVB010000125.1 GCA_017962585.1 Bacteroidales bacterium | reverse complement strand
ATGTTCAAGGAGACACCCTCCAGACAATACATAGACTTGTACGGAAGAAGGAGCGAGCGTTCCGCATTCGTATCGTTCAGCGCCCGCAACGCGCACATAGACACTATGTGGATCGCAGGCCTGAGCCCCGACAGGCTCATAACCCAGATAAACCTGGAAAGGGATTCCCTTGAGATATGGATGAACGACCAGAGAAACATTCCGGACACCGTCCTGCTCTTCGTAAACTATCTCAAGACAGACTCCACAGGAGTCCGTTCCGGATTCACAGAAGAGATTAAACTGGGCAATGAGAATCCAAGGGCTCCTGTTGATACTATAGCCAAGATGGACCTCACCGTAGATCCCAAGAAAGTGGAGACTGATGGCTTCATCCTGGAGTTCGGCTATCCTGTGATTAATGCCCAGTTCGACTCCATCAGGCTCGTGGTCACAGACCTTCACAACGTAGATGAGAGAGGAACCATATCTTATTACAGAGATTCTTTAAATCTCAGGAAGTATCATATTATGCCTGAGGGGAAAATGAGTATCAGCAGCAAGTATACTCTTACCGTTCCCAAGGGAATTTTCAGGGATATAAACAACGCCTGGAACGACAGCACTGAGGTTTCAGTCAGCCTGCCTATCGACGTCAAACTCAGCACCCTTCAGCTGGACCTGAAGAATGTCAATCATAAGTACATAGTGGAGATGCTTGACGAGAGGCGGACCCAGACCCTCTTCACCCACGTGGTCAACCAGGACAGGATGGTGGAGTTCCCTTATCTGACTGCGGGCAAATATTATATTAGGATTACCGAGGACCTCAACGGGAACTCGTATGTAGATACGGGCAGTCTCCTGGACCACCAGATGCCGGAAAGGGTCAAGTATTTCAAGATTGACGACAATCCCCTTCTGGACATCCCGGAGATGTCCTTCATCTCCCAGACCGTAGATCTGGAGCAAATGTTCTGATTATGAAAAGGACGCTGTTAGTCATATTTTCGGCCATTCTTTCCTGCGCGGCGCTCAATGCGCAGGAATATACTGAAGCATACCTTGATACCGTCAAGGTGGGCTCCATTTTCAAACTAAACGACTATTGGATGGTCGGAGTGGAATACGGAACCTCTTTTGTACGCCAGCGCTTCATCCCCAGGTTCAGTCAGGAAACCATGATGGTTCCGGGTTATTATGGAATAACCCTTACCAAGTACAGCAAGATGTTCAGCTATATGCCGTATTTCGGCTTCCAGATAGGCTTTTATAGCGGTCACGAGGGATATAAGTTCAAACTCTCCCAGGAGACCGGATATACCCCCAATCTGGAAGGAGCAGAGCAACTTGTGATGCAGATATATGAAGTGCCTTTCCTTACACAGGTGCATTACGATACCGAGTACTTCAAACTGATAGGCCTCATTGGAATCTATGGCGCGTACAGGAACACCGTCGAAAGGACCGGTCCCCGCGTTTCAGAAGACATAGCCCATTCGTTCCGCGACTTCGACCGCCGTCTGGATTACGGCCTTCAGGGCGGAGGCGGCCTGGGTCTGGTATTCTCTCCGTTCGAGTTCCACATTACCGCCAAGGTGCGTTACAGCTGGTCTTCCCTATTCGCCCCTGATTACAGGCAAAGTCTGGATTATTGGTACGCATATCCGTTCGACGTGATGGTTACAGGTAGCCTGCATTTCCATCTGAGCAAGCGTTCCGGGCGCAGCCGAGCCGATTTGAGACGTCAAGCCAAGAGAATTGTCTACGATAATGAACAACAAGAATAAGTCACTGGAAGTCAATATAGGAAACATTGTTGTAGGTGGTGTTAACAAAATTGTTATCCAGACAATGTGCAACACTCACACCGACGATGTGGCCTCTACTGTGGCCCAATGCAGGCGTCTTGCCGCAGCCGGAGCCCAGATTATAAGGATAACGGTTCCCGGCCTCCGCGAAGTCGAGTGCATCCGGGAAATCAGGGACACTTTGAGGGCTGAAGGCATAGACACGCCCATAGTGGCTGACATACATTTCTCGTCGGCGACGGCAATTGCCGTGGCGCCCTATGTTGACAAAGTAAGGATCAACCCGGGCAATTTCCATCCGGACCACTCGAAGGCCAGGGAGCAGTTCGCCGCCCTTCTGGATGTCTGCCGTACTAACGGGACGGCGGTGCGGATCGGACTCAATCACGGTTCCCTCGGCAAGTACATAACCGACCTTTACGGCAATACTCCCAGGGCTATGGCCCTGGCTGCCATGGAATGGGTGCGGATGTGCATCGAAAAGGATTTCCTGCAAGTAGTCGTCTCCCTTAAGGCCAGCAATACCGTGATGATGGTACAGGCCTACCGGCTGCTTAAAGAAATGATGGAGGAAGAAGGCTGTATGTTCCCTATGCATCTGGGAGTTACGGAAGCCGGAAATGGCGTCTCAGGAAGGGTTAAATCCTGCATAGGCATTGCCACTCTGCTGGAAGAAGGCATAGGAGATACCATCCGTGTCTCCCTTACCGAAGACCCCGAGAACGAACTTCCGGTTGCTGCATATCTGGCAGCGCGTTACAGCGGCGCGCCTATGCCGGCCCTGCCGGAGGAGGAGCTTCGCGTCCTGGACGCCGCGTGCACCTGGGGGCCGGCCCTGCTGCGCCGCGAGATAGACGACTTCCCCCTGGAAGATGAAGACCTCAAGAAAGAGATAATGCAGGGAGCCCGCAGGCAGTTCTTCAAGCCTGAATATATTGCCTGCCCCGGCTGCGGCCGCACTATGTACGACCTTCAGAAAGCATTCGAGGAAGTCAAGGCTCGTACCTCTCATCTAAACGGGATGGTCATAGCCGTGATGGGCTGCATAGTGAACGGTCCCGGAGAGATGGCAGATGCCGACTGGGGCTACGTGGGCGAAGGCAACCATATGGTGTCCATATACAAAAAGAACGAGCCTGTTCTGAGGCACGTTCCCGATACTGAGGCAGTAGACAGGCTTCTGGAACTTATCGAAGCTTCGCGATGACGCTTTCGCAGGCTCTCACCCTGTCCCCGATCTTCACCACTATCTCCGCATCCAGCGGAAGGTAGAAGTCTATCCTGGATCCGAACTTGATTATGCCGCACTGCTCCCCCGCCCTGACTTCCAGCCCGGGCTTGGAGTAGCATACTATCCTCCTTGCGAAAGAACCTGCCAGTTGCTTGAAGAAAACCTTCTGCCCGTCGGGGTTGAGGATGCCGGTGCAGCTGTGCTCGTTGTCTTCAGACGCCTTGGGTGAGAACGCAAGGCGCTTGCGCCCCCTGTAATACTGGTAGTAGTCCACCTTGCCGTCTATAGGCCAGAAGTTGGCGTGAACGTCAAAGAAGTTCATATATATGGACACCTTGACACATTCTCCGCGTACCCACTCATCCTCCTGGACTTTGCTGATCTCCACTATCTGGCCGTCAGCTACGGCGCTGACTGTGGCGGGACCGCCTGGGCACATTCTGTGAGGAACCCTGTGGAAAAGCAGGTTGGCTATTGCAAGGAGCAGGAGCAAAATGGAGGCTCCCCAACTGAACCAAGGATAGACAATATGAGTCAACAGTATGGTTATCAGTATTATAGCGAACAATATCACTACAATTACTTCAAATATGGAGTCCTTGTCTATCCTGAACATGGGGCTTTATAGAAGGTTGAAGAGAGCCAGGTAAATGGTGCCCACAGGCACGGCCATCAAGGTACTGTCGAAGCGGTCGAGCAGTCCCCCGTGCCCGGGTATGGCCTTGCCGGAATCCTTGACTCCGCAGGCGCGTTTCCAGGCTGATTCGAACAGGTCTCCAAGCACTCCCGCCACGTGCATCATCACGGCCAGGGCAATGCAATGCAGCCAGTGGATGTTAAGGAGTCCGGTCAGCTTGAGGACTATCGCTGCAATTATGCTGAACGCCATTCCGCCCCAGAATCCTATCCAGGTTTTCTTGGGAGAGATGTCGGGGCAAAGCTTCCTGCTGTCCTCTTTCCGGCCGAAGGCCATACCTATGGTATAGGCGCCTATGTCGGAGCACCAGATGATGACGAAGAAGCAGATGAGCAGGATGCAGCTGAAAGAGCCGTCTTTGAGCGCTATGAAGGTGGAGAGGGAAAGAGGTACGGCAATGTACACAAGGCCCGTGAAAATGTGCGAAAAGTCCTTTAAACGGCCTTTTCTGTCCTTGTCGAAAAGCAGGCTGAGCATTGTGGCCGTCAAAGGTATCATTCCCAGGGAGATAAGCTTTGCAGGTATGCGGTAGCTGAAGAAGCAGAACAAGAGCGCGAAGAATATGATTCCGGAAGCAATGGCCAGTATTCTGGGGACTTTGAATATGTCCCCCATTGTCATTGCATAGAACTCGTGCATCATACCCACCATCATATAGATGATCAGGGCTGCATAGAGATACGGGCTGAACAGCAGACAGCCCAGCATCACCAGCACGAACACTATGCCGGAAACAGTCCTAAGCTTCAGGCTGCTGTTCATTCTCTTCAGGCTTGTCTGTCTGTTCTGTCTTCTCGGGTTTCCTCTCGTCCTCAGGCGGGAGTACCTTGGGGCCGAGTATCTTCTCTACGTCTTCGGCAAAGATGACCTCTTTCTCAAGCAGGAGTTCTGCTACCTGCAGGAAGCCTTCCTTGTGCTCGGTGAGGATTCCGAGGGTGCGGTCGTGGATCTGGGCCACGAGCCTCTTGACCTCTTCGTCCATAAGTTCGGCGGTCTTCTCTGAATACGGCTTTGTAAGTTCGTATCCGCGTGAGCCGGTGGAGTCGTAGAACGACAGGTTGCCCACCTTGTCGCTCATTCCGTAGTACTGGATCATTCCGTAGGCCATCTGGGTGAGGCGCTCCAGGTCGTTCTGGGCACCGGTGGATGGCTCTCCGTTGACTATTTCTTCCGCTACGCGTCCGCCTATCAGGGAGCACATCTCGTCTATCATCTGGCTCTTTGTCCAGAGTTTGCGGTCCTCAGGCAGGTACCAGGCGGCGCCCAGGGCCTGCCCCCTCGGGATGAGGGTGACCTTGAAAAGCGGATTAGCGTACGGCAGCAGCCAGCTTGTCACGGCGTGGCCGGCCTCGTGATGCGCTATGGACGAACGCTCCTTGTTGGTGAGGATGGCGCTCTTGCGCTCAAGGCCTCCTATTATCCTGTCGACAGCGTCCAGGAAGTCCTGCTTGTCCACGGCGCTCTTGCCCTTGCGGGCTGCGGTGAGGGCTGCCTCGTTGCAGACGTTGGCTATGTCGGCTCCGGAGAATCCGGATGTGTGCTTTGCCATGAAGTCCAGGTCGAAGTCCTCGGAAATCTTGAGGCCCTTCATATGCACCTGGAAGATTTCCTTGCGTTCGTTGAGCTCCGGAAGCTCCACGTGTATCTGGCGGTCGAAACGGCCGGCGCGCATAAGGGCCTTGTCCAGGATGTCTGCCCTGTTGGTGGCGGCCAGAACTATGACGCCGCTGTTGGTGCCGAATCCGTCCATCTCGGTAAGGAGCTGGTTCAGAGTGTTTTCCCTTTCGTCATTTGAAGAGAATCCCACGTTCTTTCCCCTTGCCCTTCCCACGGCGTCTATCTCGTCGATGAACACTATGCAAGGGGCTTTTTCCTTGGCCTGCTTGAAGAGGTCCCTTACGCGGGATGCGCCCACGCCCACGAACATCTCCACGAAGTCGGAGCCGCTGATGCTGAAGAAAGGCACGTTGGCCTCGCCTGCTACGGCCTTTGCCAGGAGGGTCTTACCGGTTCCAGGAGGGCCCACCAGAAGGGCTCCCTTGGGTATCTTTCCGCCAAGGGCGGTATATTTCTTTGGATTGCGCAGGAAGTCGACGATTTCCATCACTTCTTCCTTGGCGCCGTACATTCCGGCTACGTCCTTGAAGGTTACGTTCACCTGGTTCTTGTCGGCCAGCTTGCCGGTGGACTTGCCCACGTTGAACGGATTGGCCTGGCCGCCGCCTCCGCCGCCCATTCCCCTGCTCATTCCGCGGAACATCCATCCCCAGAGGATGAACAGAAGCACCAGAGGGAGCACCCATTCAAGGACGCTGCTCCATACCCTGGCGTCGTTCTCCATAACTACCTTTACCTGGTTGCCCGGATCCATCTGGGCGTTGAGTTCTCCGAATTCTTTCTCGGCGTCGAAATGTCCTGATACCAGGAACGTGAAGTGAGGTGACCTGGAAGGAACCTGGCCGTTTGCAAAACGGTCGGCATACTTGGAGATGCAGTCAGGCTTGACGGTTATGTTGCCTTTGTAGTCGTTCCTTACGAAATGTATCTCCTTGATGTCTCCTTTGAGGAACATCTCCTGCACTTCGGCCCATTCAATTTTCTGAGGGCTGGAGCCTCTCTGCCCGAGCAGCATCCAACCTATGCCTATGAGGAGCAGGAGATAGAGCCAGGAAAGGTTTATCCTCACCTTGACTATCTTCCTCCTGGGGTCCTGGGGATTCTGCCCTTTATTGTTGTTTTCTGCCATTATTCTGCGTTTTTGTCTGTCTTGGCCGGACGGGGCTTGCGGTATTTGTATTCCTTGCGCACTGCGTCGGCCCAGAGGTTTTCAAGATTGTAGAAATCCCTGTACTGGGACTGGAATATGTGGATGACTATGTTGCCGAAGTCAAGGATGACCCAGAAACTGTTTTCCAGTCCTTGCATACGGAGGGGTTTGAGCCCCAGTTTCTCTTTGGTTTCTTTAAGTATATTGTCGGCAATTGCGGCGACGTTTGTGGTGGAATCGGCATTGCAAATTACAAAGAAGTCTGTGATAGCCGAGCCTATGGGCCGCAGGTCAAGTGAAACTACGTTCTGGCCTTTTTTGTCGAGGATAGCATCCGCTATTACGCGGAGGTCGTGAGTAATCATATATTGTCAGGAATTGTTAAATTTGCATACACAAATATACAAAAAATACACCTATGACAAATACTTCTGCCATTATATGGCTGGACAGCGTGGATTCCACGAATAAAGAGGTCAGAAGGCGCCTGGACAGCCTTGACAATATGTCAGTCATATCTGCCACCGAGCAGACTGCGGGCCGCGGGCAGGGCGACCATACCTGGCATTCCAGGCCAGGCGAGAACCTGACATTCACGGTACTCCTCAGGTTCTCCCAGATAGGTGTATTGCCGGCCAGGGACGCAGGCCGTATCAACGACTTCGTCACCTCTTCCCTGCTGGCTTACCTGGCTTCCCACGGCATTCAAGCGCGTATTAAGCTGCCCAACGATATCTATGTGAAAGACAAGAAGATATGCGGGATGCTCATAGAGAATATCCTGGATGGTCCCAACATAGGTATGAGCATAATAGGAATCGGCCTGGATGTTAACCAGACCGATTTCCCGGAAGACCTTCCAAATCCTGTTTCGATGGCGCAGCTTACAGGGCGGAGTTATACTCTTGAAGAGGAACTTGCCCGGCTCCTCGCAGAAATGCAATCACGCTTGCCGGATCTGTTGCCTTGAAGACAGTGCTTCCGGCAACGAAAATGTCCACTCCGGCATCAGCCAGTTCCGCCGCGTTGAGGATGGTCACTCCCCCGTCTATCTCCACCGGGACCGTCAGTCCCTGACGCTCTATCTCGGCTTTCAGGGTCTTTACCCTGGAGTAGATGTTGGGGTCTATGTTCTGACCACCGAATCCGGCGCGCACTGACATTGCCAGTACATAGTCGCAATCCTTGAGGTAAGGATAGCACTCCTCCACCGGTACGTCCGGATTGAAGGCGAGGCCCGCCTGGCATCCGAGAGAACGGATGGAATTGAGCATTTCGGAGGGATCGTCGCCCTGCTGGAGGATGGCCTCGAGGTGAACGCTGATCATCTGTATGCCCAGCGCCGCTATCCGTTCGATATACTTCTCAGGATGAACTATCATCAGGTGAGCGTCCATAGGGATGCGCGCGATCTTGCTTACAGGCTCCAGCACCGAGAATCCGAAGGAGATGTTGGGCACGAAGGTGCCGTCCATCACGTCCAGGTGGATTATGTCGGCGTAGGAATTGAGCATCTCGATTTCCTTGTCGAGGTGCAGGAAGTCTGCAGCGAGGATAGAAGGGGCTATTCGAATCGGCATACTACGTCCTCCAGTAAAGCTACGAATTTGTCAAGTGAGGCCAACTCCATCTTTTCTCCCGGAGCGTGCACCCCGCGAAGGGTGGGTCCGAAAGAGATCATGTCAAGGCCCGGGAACTTTTCCAGGAACAGACCGCACTCGAGGCCGGCGTGTATGGCTTTGACCAGCGGTTCTGTCCCGAAAAGCCTTTTGTAGGAGTCTGTACAGAGCTTGAGGATGTTCGAATTCACATCAGGCTTCCAGCCTGGATATGGGAATTTGTGAACGACCTTGGCTCCGGCGCAGGTGAAGAGGGCCTCGATTTTTTCGGCCATCATGTCCCGCGCGGACATTACGGAACTTCTCTGGCTGGTGGTGACCACGGCCTTGCCGTCGCCCAAGGCGACAGCGGCAAGGTTGCTGGAGGTCTCCACCAGGCCCGCGATGTCCTGACTCATTGCTTCCACACCGTGAGGGCAGGCTGCCAGGGCGGAAATGATCCGGCCGGCAGCACGGGCCTTGACCGCCTGGGACTTGCAGTCGACCGTCTCTGCATTGACCTTCACGCCAGGGTCAGAAACGGCGAATTCAGCCTTCAGGAAGGCTCCGAACACCTTAAAACGCTCAATTGTGGCTTCCGGGACCTTGACGGCTATCACGGCCTCGCAATCGCGTGCGATGGCGTTAGGCTTGTTGCCTCCCTTCAATCCGATCAGCTGGAGGCCGTGCTTCTTCTCCGAATAGAGGAAGCGGGCCATCTGCTGCACTGCGTT
>JAGCVB010000124.1 GCA_017962585.1 Bacteroidales bacterium | reverse complement strand
TTCTCGTCTATGGGGATGAATTTGAAAGGATACAGTTTCTTCTCTTCTTCCATAACACAAAAATACGAAATAATACTTATATTGGCAGTATGAAAAAGGCATTTATATTTCTGGCCGAGGGCTTTGAAGATGTCGAGGCCCTTGCAACTGCAGACGTCCTCCGCCGCGGGGGAGTACCCACTCAGTTAGTCTCCATAAGTGACGAACCCTTCGTTACCTCATCGCACCACGTCACCGTGGGAGCGGACACCACCCTAGAGACCGGCGTCGACATTGACGACGACGACGTCATCATATTCCCGGGCGGAATGCCGGGAACCAGGAACCTGGCTGCCTGCGAGCCCCTGATGGACTTTATGAAGGAGCATTACGCGGCTGGAGGCCTGGTGGCCGCCATCTGCGCCGCTCCAGGTCTGGTATTCGGCCAGATAGACAACCTCCAGGGGGTTGAGTTCACCTGCTTCGACGGCTTCGAGGAAGGCCCCGTGTCCAAAGGCGCAACCTTCCGTCCTGCGGCAGCCGTGGTCAGCGGCAATATGATAACTGGACGCAGCGCCGGACACGCCATAGAGTTTGCCCTTGAGATCCTGAAATGCATAAAGGGCAGCGATGAGGCTGCCCGTGTGGAGTATGCTATGAACTTGAATTGTATCTAGCGACTACTTCTTGAAGAATCTCTCGTAGAGACCCTGGAAGCCTGCCCCGTGTCGGGCTTCGTCTTTTGCCATTTCGTGGACTGTGTCGTGGATGGCGTCATAGCCCAGTTTCTTGGCCTTGGTGGCGATGGCGAGCTTGCCTTCGCAAGCGCCGGCCTCTGCCATCATCCTCTTGTAGAGGTTGGTCTTGGTGTCCCAGACAACCTCTCCGAGGAGCTCGGCGAACTTGGCGGCGTGCTCGGCCTCTTCGAATGCATAACGCTTGAAGGCGTCTGCAACCTCAGGGTATCCTTCGCGCTCGGCCTGACGGCTCATGGCAAGGTACATTCCTACCTCTGAGCACTCTCCGTTGAAATTGTCGCGGAGGCCCTGTACTATCTCCTGATCTTCTACTATTCCGTCCTTAAGGTGATGCTCGCAGGCCCAGTTGAGGCCTTCATCCTTAATCTCGACGAATTTTTCTTTCTTGGCGCGGCACTGGGGGCAGAACTCGGGAGGATTCTCTCCTTCATATACGTAACCGCAAACCAGACATCTGAATTTCTTTTTCACAACTTTGGGTATTTTAGGGTTAATAATTCTGTTAGGTTGTCTCACAAATATAGTATATTTGTACATATATGACAAGATATTTCTCGGTGGCCGGTCACAGATTTTTCCTGCAGGGAGATGACTCTCTCCTGTTGTGGAATTTCATTGACAACTACCTCCCATTCGAGGTGTCCGCCGGGGATTGCCTGTTCGGGGCCGAGGTCTTCGTCGGAGCTCCTGAATTTGACAAGAAGCCTGTCTATGTCCAGGGCGGCCAGCCGGAGGAACAGAGACTGGAACTGTATTCAGTTCCGGGAGGATGGCTGGTGGAGACGGCTCCGCGCAAGGATATGGAGATATGCTCCAGGATGCTCTTCAATGCCGACTATTCCAAGGCGAAGGTTTTCGTGCAGGGTAATGCGGCACTTCAGCGTTTCGGCCTGGACAACGCCTTGATGGTGCTGTTCTCGTACGCCACGGCTGCGCTGGGAACGCTTGAGATGCACGCGTCCGTTGTTTCCAACGGAGGCAAGGCATACTTGTTCCTTGGAAAGAGCGGCACGGGAAAGAGCACCCACTCCCGCCTGTGGCTGGAGAACGTTCCCGGGACGGAACTGGTAAACGACGACAACCCCGTGATGAGGGTCCAGGACGACGGCGTATATGTTTACGGCAGCCCCTGGAGCGGCAAGACGCCCTGCTACAGAAACGTATGTTTCCCTGCTGGCGCCGTCGTGCGCATTTCCAGGGCGAAGGTAAACAAGGTGACGCCACTGCCTGCGCCCCAGGCCTATGCGTCGCTCGCGGCCTCCTGCTCCGGCTTCAGGCCGGAGAGGGCCATCGCAGATGGCCTGCACGCCACCATTTCGGCCATAATCGGCTCCGTGCCTTGCTTTGTGTTGGATTGCCTTCCTGATCCGGAAGCGGCCTTGATATGTTCAGAAAATGTCCGCCTGTGAGAAGATAACAGTGAGCAACGAAGTCCTGCTGTCCCTGGCCCAGGAGTTCCTGGACGAGGGGATGAAGGTGCTGCTTCCCCTGAAAGGGGAGAGCATGCTGCCTTTCATCCGCCCGGGAAAGGACCTGGCCCTGGTAGAAGCCAGGAATGATGCCGCTCCCGGGGACGTGGTGCTTGCCCGCACCATCGCAGGCAATTATGTAATCCACAGGGTTGTCAGGATAGAGCCTGACGGTAACCTGATCCTCAAAGGGGATGGGAACCTGGTGGGTACGGAGACCTGCACTCCGGATGGAGTGATGGGAACTGTGGTCCAGGTTCAGAGACCGTCAGGAAAGATCCATTTTCCGCAGCGTGTCAAAGGTTGGCAAAAACTGCCCCTATTTTTGCGTCGTGTCGTTTTGGCTTTGTATAAAAGAACTGTAGGCAGATGAGTAAATTCATAACCAGTGTCAAAGGGCTTTCCAGAATGATCAGGCCCCTGCGCGGATCCCTTGCCGTCAGCGTCCTCATAGGCCTGGTGCGCATTGCCGCGTCCCTCGGTTTCGTATGGGTGTGCAAGGCTCTCGTGGACATAGCCACGGGGGACAGTGCCGCATCCCTGGGCGGCCATATCGCCATTATGATAGGCATAATGCTGGTCCAGATACTGGCTTCGGCAGCCGCGTCGTACTGGGAGAGCTACATTTCTGTCAATACCCTCAACAAACTCCGCTTCGACACGTTCTCACACGTGCTCAACAGCACCTGGAACGGTATGGAAACCTTCAACAGCGGAGATACTGTAAACAGAATCCAGGAAGATACCAGGGTGATAACGGAACTGATCTGTTCCCGGGTACCTGACGTTATAGTGACCCTGTGCCAGTTGCTGGCTGCATCCCTGTTCCTGTTGGCCATGGCGCCTAAGCTCCTGTGGCTTCTCATCATATTTATGGTAGTGGCGGTTCTGGGCAGCCGTATGTTCTTCAAGATGCTCCAGGAACTCACCCGTAAGATCCGTTCCAAGGACGGGGAAATCCAGCAGCATATGCAGGAAAACCTGCTCAACAGGGTGCTGGTGCTCACCCTTGTGGGTTCAGAGAGGGTCATGGAGAAACTCGGCTGGATGCAGAAGGACGTAAAGGACAACACCGTAAAGAGGCTCAACTTCAACGCCGTGGCCAGGAGCTTCATGCATTTCGGCTTCATGGCCGGCTATGCGGCGGCCTTCCTATGGGGAGTGTTGGGAATCAAGGACGGAAGCGTCACCTACGGTATGATGACAGCCTTCCTCCAGTTGGTTGGTCAGGTACAGAGGCCTATCGCAGACTTGTCCAGGCACGTTCCGGCTTTCATACATTCCCTCATTTCCATAGAAAGGATAATGGACCTCCAGGACCTTGAATTGGAAGAAGAAGCCGCTCCCATAATGCTCCCCGGGGCTCCCGGAATTGAGATAAGGGACATTTCCTTCTCATATCCAGGACAGAGAGAAAAGGTTCTGGACCATTTCAGCCATACCTTCGCTCCCGGATCTCTTACAGCCATAATGGGCCCTACCGGTTCCGGAAAGAGCACTTTGGTAAGGCTCGTGATGGGACTGCTGCATCCCTCCGAGGGCGCCGTCCTGGTGGGAGGAGAACGCGCAGGAGTTGCAGTCAGGGGCAATTTCATGTATGTTCCCCAGGGTAACAGCCTGCTCAGCGGTACAATACGGGAAAACCTGATGCTGGCGAATCCTGACGCCACCGAGCAGGATATGTTCAAGGTCCTGTCCCAGGCCAAGGCCGATTTCGTGTCTGACCTTCCCGAAGGCCTGGACACCCGCTGCGGAGAGGTCGGAAGCGGCCTCAGCGAAGGTCAGTCTCAGAGAATAGCCATCGCACGCGCGTTGTTGCATCCAGGCGGAATACTTATCCTGGACGAAGCCACGTCCGCCCTCGACTCCGAGACAGAGTCCGAACTGCTGCAGAACCTCTATTCTGCATACCATTCTACAAAGACAATCCTTTTCATCTCCCACAGGGAGGCCGTTACAGGCTATTCAGACGCAATCCTCAAACTGTAAGAGATGAAACCTTTCCTAAGGCAGGTGGCGGAGCATTATTTCGCCACAGGAGACATTTCCAGCTTCTGTTTTGTCTTTCCAAACAGGAGGTCTCAGCTGTTTTTCCAGAAATGGCTGTCTGACCTTGTGAAAGAGAGCGGGAAGCCGGTCCTGGCCCCTGCAATGTTCACCATAAACGACTTCTTCTACAAACTCTGCGGAAGCCGCCCGGTGGACAGGCTCAACCTGCTGCTGGTTCTCTATGACTGCTACAAGGAATTGAATCCCGCCGCGGAGACACTGGACGATTTCATATTCTGGGGGGACGTACTGCTGGGAGACTTCGACGACGTAGACAAATACCTCGTCAACGCAAAAGACCTGTTTACTGACGTATCCCAATACAAGGGGATGCAGGACGATTTCTCATACCTGACAGATACCCAGAAACAGGCGGTGGAGCGCTTCCTGTCAAATTTCGCCTCCTCTGAGGGCTACGATCCTTCAAGGCAGGGAGTCGTCAAGCAGCGTTTCCTGCAAATCTGGAACATCCTCCTGCCTTTGTACAACAGTTTCCGCAAGGCTCTGGAGACACGCGGAATGGCCTACGAGGGGATGGTATACCGCAACCTGGCCGAAAGGCTGCAGGAAGAATCTGCAGCTGACGTCCTGGACAAGTGTTTCCCTTCGGTGTCCACCTTCATTTTCACCGGTCTCAACGCCTTGAACGAGTGTGAGAAAAGGGTCCTTTCCAGAATGCGGGACGCAGGGCTGGCGCAGTTCTGCTGGGATTATTCCTCCCAGATGATAAAAGATCCGCGGAACCGTTCTTCCTTCTTCATGAGAGAGAACGTGGCCGATTATCCCCAGGCTTTCGACCTGGACCCGGAGCCTCTTGGAGAACCTGAAATAGAGGTCATAGGCGTACCGTCCTCAGCGGGGTGCGCAAAGCAGCTGCCCCGCATACTGTCTTCGGTTGTCCCGGGCCAGTTGGACACCGCGGTTGTGCTGCCGGACGAGAATCTGCTCATACCGGTATTGAACTCCATTCCGGAGCAGATATCCGACATAAATGTCACCATGGGATATCCAATGAGGGGAAGCGGCTTTTTTGCCCTGATGGACGAGATTGCCCGTATGCAGCTGAACCTCAGGGGCAAGGACGGGAAATGGATGTTCTATTACCGCAGTGTCTGGGCAATCTTCTCAAATTCCGTATTCTCTTCCCTCCTGGACCAGGACTCCTGGGAGATAGTGAACAGAATCCGGAATGCCGCCAAATTCTACATACCTCAGGAAGATTTTGCCGGCAGTCCTGTGCTGGAAGCTGTTTTCTGCCCTGTGGTGGAGGACACTTCAGATACCTCAGGCGGTCAGTCCGCCAGGCTTTCAAACTACCTTCTGGACCTGGCAGGTCAATTCGGTGTATTGCTGAAGGATGTGGAGGGAATGGTCCTTGAACTGGATTTTGCAAGGCAGTATTACCAAGATCTCAATCGTCTGAGAGCCAAGGATATAGCAGTAATGCCAAAGACATTCGTCCGCCTGATCTCTCAAGCCGAGGCTTCCCGCAGCGTGCCTTTCAAAGGGGAACCCTTGAAGGGACTGCAGGTAATGGGCCCGCTTGAGACCAGGGCGCTGGACTTTGACAACCTTGTCATACTCTCCTGTAACGAAGGCGTCTTCCCCAGGCACGACGTCAGTCCTTCATTCATTCCTCCCGAGCTCCGTCGCGGTTTCGGCCTTCCGGCGTATGAATATCAGGATGCGGTGTGGGCTTATTATTTCTACAGGATGATACAGAGGGCCAGGCGCATATACCTGCTGTACGATTCCCGTACCGAGGGACTCAGAAGCGGGGAGGAAAGCCGGTATATAAAGCAGTTGGAACTGCATTTCGGAAAGAAGTTCCGTCGTGTAGGCGTCACCTCTCCCATTGTGAAGACAGACCCCCCGGGGCCCATTGCAAAGACCCCGGAAGACATTGAAAAACTGGAACAGATGGTGTTTTCAGCCTCATCGGTCCAGAACTACCTGAACTGTCCGGCAAAGTTCTACTATTCCTCCGTGAAGGAATTGGAAGAGGTCCAGGATGTAGAAGAGTCTCTGCAGGCCAACCAGATAGGCAACGTCCTTCATAAGTTGATGCAGAGAATATACAACGTAAGGGACGGGATTGTGACAGCGGATTATCTCAGGAGCCGGGCTTCGGATGAAAAGTACTTGAAATCGTTGATCCACGACCTTATAAAGACCGAACTCAAGACAGTGGACGTGTCCGGCCGCAACCTGATATTCGCCAACGTGATATGCAAATATGCCGTACAGATACTGCAGCGGGACTGTGAACTGCTGGCGGAACTTGGTACGGATTCCTTCAGAATACTGAGTCTGGAGATGAAAGATGTGGTTACCATATGCGGAAGGCCTTTCAAGGGCTTCATAGACCGTCTGGATTCCCCGGGCCCGGGAAAAGTGCGGGTGTCTGACTACAAGACCGGAAAGGTGACCGACGAGGAAATACAGATAGACGATGACAATGCCGCCTCACTTGCAGACAAACTGTTCGCCCAGGATTCGTCTGAGCGGCCCAAGATTGCCTTCCAGCTGTACGTATATGACAAGATAGTGAGGGAGAAGTATCCCGATGCCAGAATATACAATTCCCTGTATCCTACTGTAAGGCTCTTCAAGGAGCCTGTACCGGTACAGGAATGCAGCCAGGAGTTCATCAGGCAGGTGGATTCCAGGCTGGAAGAGACTTTCAAGGAGCTTTTTGACCCTCAGACGGGATTCAGACGCACCTCTGACGAGAAAGTATGCTCTTACTGCGATTTTAAAATGCTTTGCGGAAGATGATAGACATCAAGAAAGCGTCGGCTGGCTCAGGAAAGACTTACCAGCTGACGGAGACATACTTGAAATGCCTGGCCGGTTCGCGTGAAGAAAACGCTTACCGCCACATCCTGGCCGTGACCTTCACCAACAAGGCTACTGCCGAGATGAAGAGCCGCATACTCAAGAGTCTTCACGCAAAGGCTGCAGATGACCCGCGCGCAGAGCGTATCCTGGTGTCCATCCTTCACGACTACGGCGCTTTCGGAGTGAGCACCATAGACAAATTCTTCCAGCAGGTGCTCAGGGCTTTCGCCAGGGAACTGGGCTATTTCTCGGCCTACCAGGTAGAACTGGATACCCAGGCCGTAGTCCGCGAGGCTGTGGACAGGCTTCTGGACAACATCACCGAGAGTGACTCCGAACTGATAACCTGGCTGGACGACCTGGTAATGAAACAGTTGTCGGACGGCAAGAGAGTGAACTTGGAGAATGACCTGTATGACATCTGCAAGATGCTCCGTACCCTGAGGCAGGATCCCGAAGTCCTTTCCAAGAAGAATCTCGCAGCCAAGAGGGTTTCCTGCCTGAAGGTGATTGAAAAGTTCAACAAGAGAGTGGAAGAACTCGCCCCTGAACTGGCTGGTGACGCCGGCCAATATGGGAAGATCCCATATCCCAACAAAACCACTTTAAAGAAGGCATCTATAGAGGTGCAGGCGCTGTTCACAGATTCCTATAAACTGTACAACACTGCACATATCATCCTTCCTCTGACCTATACCCTGGGTATCGCCAGGGATTTCTTCGCCAGCCTGGACGCCCTGCTAAGGGAAAAGAACATTATGTGCCTGGACGACTCCAACGCCATCCTCAAAGGCATTATAGACGGCAGCGACGCTCCTTTCGTGTATGAGAAACTGGGAGTAAGGTACCGCAACTTCCTCCTGGACGAATTCCAGGATACATCCGACGTCCAGTGGGACAATTTCTATCCTCTCCTGAAAGAGAGCGACGACACCGGCAATTCCAGCCTGATAGTGGGGGATGTGAAGCAGAGCATCTACAGGTGGAGGGGCTCTGACTGGAGGCTTCTGGCGTCCCGCCTTCCCTCCCAGTTCCCTGATGCTCCCATAAGCGCCCTCAAAGGAAACTGGCGCAGTTGTGCGCAAATAGTTGGTTTCAACAACAGTTTCTTCGAGTTTGCTGCAGGTCAGATAGGCCAACAGGACCTGTATTCCGACGTCCGTCAGGATGTAATGAGCACTGACCCCGCCCCGGGTATGGTTCAACTGGATTTCAGCGAGGACAAGGACCAGTTGGAATCCGTGGCGGAATACATATCCGCCGCCAGGGAAAAGGGCGCGGCTTTCAGCGACATAGCCGTGCTGGTGCGAGGCAATGCAGAGGGCGCCGCGGTGGCGGAGTCGCTCATCGCAAAGGGCCTCCCTGTGATTACGGACGATTCTCTCGACACCAAGGCTTCTGTGACTGTCCGTCGTCTGGTGTCCCTTCTGGAATGTCTTGACAATAAAGGAAATACAGTCAGCTCTTTCTATGCCAAGGAGCTGGATATGGAGTATCCGCAGGTATATCATTCACTGGTTGACCTTTGCGAGTACTTCCTCAGGGCCCTGCTCGAGCGCTACCCGCAGGATGCCGCCGGAGAAGTCCTTCACATCCAGTCATTCATGGACAATCTTCAGGACTGGGTTTCGGTGAACGGAAACAGCCTGGCGGCGTTCCTCAAGTATTGGAAAGATGCGGAGGTCAAGATATCATCGCCTCCTGTGTCTGACTCGATACGGGTGATGACAATACACAAATCCAAGGGATTGGAATTCCCGTACGTCATTTTCCCGTTTGCAGAGAAAGTGAACATGTACAAGGCAAGTACCGTCTGGTGCGGGTTTGAAGGTGTACAGTATCCGGTAGAACTCACCTCCAAGACGCAGGATTCCTTCTTTGACAAGGAATATGAGGCGGAAAGGAGGATGCAGGCGATAGATAACCTCAATATCTTCTACGTGGCCCTTACAAGGGCTGTAAACCAGCTTACGGTAATTGCCAAGGCACCTCCCAAGACCTTGCGCGAGGCGCTCGACAAAGGCAAACAGCCAGATTACAAGAATATGTCCCAAATCCTGTATGCGTTTGCCAAGACCCACGGTTTTAGTTACGGCACTCCGTACGATTTCAGCACACTGGAGCGCGCAGACGGAATAGGAGACACAGTCCAGGGCTCGTACGTCTCCATTCCCATTGGAGACCGCCTTCCGGTCCCTGATGACTCCTCCGATTTCTTCAGCGAGGAAGGCATAGGAACCAAAGTCTCGCCGCGACTCAATGGCGTTGTCCTGCACGGGATCCTCTCCCAGGTGGACACCGTGGACGACTTGAAAGAAGCGGTGGACGCTGCCGTACGCGACGGTCTTCTCCCTGCCGAGGATGCAGATCGGGACTATGCCCTTCTGCGTAACGCCATCCTTTCGCATCCCGAGTGGTTCGGCTGTGGTCTCGCGGCTTTGAACGAGGTGTCAGTAATAGGGGAGGACGGCCAGCTGCACAGGCCGGACAGGGTTGTCAGCGGCCCCGGTGGCACGGTGATTGTGGATTATAAATTCGGCGCTCCGAAGCAAAAGTACCGTCTTCAGGTAGGGGAGTACGTACGCCTTTACCGGAAAATGGGTTATGAAAATGTTTTTGGTTATCTTTGGTATGTGCCTGAAAACAGAGTGGAAATAATCTAAAATACTTGAATATGGACAAAGGAAAACTTTTCTCGGGCCTTGCCATTATGGCCGGCCTCATCGTTTTGGGATTATGCATTCCCAAAGCAGTAAAAGAGTTGAAATCTTACGACAGGACAGTTAACGTAAAAGGCCTTTGCGAGAAAGAAGTCAAGGCCGACAAGGTTATCTGGCCTCTGGCCTTCAAGACCAGCGGAAACGACCTTAATGCAGTTTATGCCGAGATCGACCGCAATATCAAGACCATCACCGACTTTCTCAAGCAGGGAGGCATCTCAGAGAGCGAAATAACAATGAGCGTCCCCTCCATCTCAGACAAATATGCTACTGAGTACGGCACCAACGACCGTGTTTACCGTTATGTCGCCACCAGCATATTGACGGTCTGCACTAACGAGGTGGACAAAGTCCTGGCACTTATGGCCAAGCAGGCTGACCTTGTGCGCGGAGGCATCCCTCTGTACTCAGACTGGGAGACCCGTACCGATTTCTCTTTCGAGGGCCTTAACGCCATCAAGCCTGAAATGATTGAGGAAGCCACCAAGAACGCCCGCGAGGTAGCTGTCAAGTTTGCCAAGGATTCCGACAGCAAACTGGGCAAGATCAAGTCTGCCAACCAGGGAACTTTCAGTATTGAGGACAGGGACAGCAACACTCCTTACATCAAGAAAGTGCGCGTGGTCACCAACGTGACTTATTATCTTACAAAATAGTTATTCTCCCTTCCTGGGATGATGCTCCAGGACAGCCGCCTGCCAGGTAGAGCTGTCTATATGGGTGTAGATCTCCGTAGTCAGGATGCTCTCGTGACCGAGCATTTCCTGCACCGCACGGAGATCTGCTCCGTTTTCTATCAGGTGGGTTGCGAAGGAGTGCCTGAAAGTGTGGGGGGAGATATCCTTGAAGATTCCTGCGATTACGGCCTGCTCCTTTATCATTTTGAACATCGAGACTCTGCTGAGATTCTTCCCGAAGCGGTTCAGGAACAGGATGTCGTCATATTCCGGCCCGGCAGGGACTTCCCGTACTTCAAGGTATGCCTCTATTGCGGCCGCCTCGCTGCCTCCTATAGGTACTATTCTCTGCTTGTCGCCTTTTCCTATTATCCGCAGGAAGCGTTCCTTCAGGTAAATGTCTGATATGTGCAGGCCGACGGCCTCGCTGACGCGCAGTCCGCTCCCGTAGAGGGTTTCCAGGATGGCCCTGTCGCGGATGCCTTTGGGCGTGGCGATGTCTGTGGAGGCTATGATGCGGTCTACTTCTTCTATGCTTAATACAGCGGGCAGGTAGCGCCCCAGTTTGGGGGAGTCAACGTTGTCGCAGGGGTTGTTGCCGCGAAGGCCTTCCAGCACCATCCAGTCGAAGAATGAACGCAAGGCGCTGAGCAGCCTGGCCTGGGAACGTTTTGACAGTTCATCGGATCTGGAAGACAGGTAAGCAATTATGTCGGAAGAGGCGGCCTTGGCCGGGTCAACGGCCGTAAAATCCAGGAAATCAGATACGTCAGAACAATAAGATGCCACCGTGTTGGGTGACATCTTACGTTCTATCCTGAGATAGTAATTATAGTTCGAGAGTAGCGTATTTGCGGCCATACTCAAGCATCTGCTCCAGGTAGTTGTCCTTGTAGACAATTTCGTAGTCCACTATATTCTTACCCTTGTATACTGGCACTATTTCGGGGTTGATGAATCCGCCGTACGGCTTCAGGTTAAGGGCATTGTAGCGAATCTTGACCTCTTTGTGAAGTTCGGGGTCTATGTTGACGGCGTAGGTCTCTATGAGCTTCTTGCCGGCCTGATAGTCGCCCTCTGACTTGATGCGCTGGATCTCGGCAAGCAGTTCCGCGAACAGGCCGCGAAGGGCCTCGAAGTCGTTCACTACGAAATATGTCTTGCCGTCGCGTACTTTCTTCTCGATTACGTTGTCCTTGGCTCCCTTCTCATAGCACCATTCTGCGATAAGCTTGCGGTTCTGCATATGAGCCTCGGTATTGGGACGGCCGAGTTCCACGCGGTTGAACTGAACGAACAGTCCGTTGCGAATATAAGCGGAATATTCGGCTTTATAGGCCTCAGGATCAGGCATGATTCCAAGCTCTACCATCTTGGGGTCGGCGGTGTAGTATAGTCCGAAGAGGTCTGCCCTGGCCTCTTCCAAAGCCGATGAGTACTCGCCCAGGGCGGTGGTGGAAACTCCAGGAAGGAGTTGACCTGAGCCGTGGCCGAGGCACTCGTGAAGGTCTGTGTGGATTTCGTCGGCGTATGAGCCGTACTTCTTGTAGAGTTCCACCTCTGCTTCGTCATAGGCGAATTCCTTGAGGGCGCTGGCGGGGGACTCTTCAGCGGCGAAGTCGTAGGCGTGGGTGATGTTGGCTATGGTAACCGACTTGCTGCCGTGATCCTTGCGGATCCAGTCAGCGTTGGGAAGGTTGATTCCGATAGGGGTGGAAGGATAGCTGTCTCCTGCAAGGCAGACGGCATTGACCACCTTGGCGGTGATGCCCTTTACCTCCTTCTTTTTGAAACGGGGGTCTATGGGGGCGTTGTCCTCGAACCACTGGGCGTTGCTGCAGAGTATCTCAGTGCGCTCTGAAGCGGCCTTGTCCTTAATGTTTACGTAGCCTTCCCAGGCTCCCTTGCGTCCCAGGGGATCGTTGTAGTCCTCAACGAATCCGTTGATGAAATCTACGGTGCCTTCGGTGTCCTTGACCCACTCTACGTTGAATTCGTCCCATTTGCGGAGGTCTCCGGTGCGATAGTATTCTATCAAGAGCCCGAGGGCGCGTTTCTGAGTGTCGTTCTCTGCCACGGCGGCGGCCTTCTCAAGCATCTCGCATATCCTGCGCAGGGGGCGGCTGTAGATTCCGTCCACTTTCCAGGGCTTCTCCACTACTTTACCGTTCTCTTTCACGACCTTGGTGTTGAGGCCGTATGAAATGGGGGTGGGGTCGTCAGGTACGGCTATGGAGGCGTAGTAATCCTCAACTTCCTGACGGGTTACGCCGTCATAGAAGTTTACTGCGGAAAGCTGGACTATGTCTCCGTCGGTGCTGGTGGAGCGGCGCTGAAGGTTGCCGTCCCGTCCGTAGATTATTGGGATGAGCCTGGAGCATTTGTCTCCGTCTCCGACGGCTTCCATAAGCGACTCAAAGTAGTAGGAACTGCATTCCGGTATGAACAGGTCTTCGGCGTAATGGTGGAACCTTCCGTTTGAGAAGAAGAGCCTCTTGGCATAGGTCTCGAACTGCTGGAACTCCACTGTCTCACGGGTTCCTTCAAAGTTGTTGAGGATGTTCTCGACCACGTGCCTTATCTTTATGTTGTAGTCTCCGTTCTGGTCCCAGAGTATGTCCCTGCCGTATTTTGCGGCTTCTGCCAGATAGTAGGCGTACTCTTTCTGCTGCAAGGTGAGGTCTTCCCATCCGGGGACTTTATACCTCATTACCTTGAGGTCTGCGAACTCGTCCAGAAGGTAATGGAACTCCTGTATTTCCTCCTCTGTCCTGTGCTGGCATCCGGCTATGATTGCCAAAGCTCCGAAGCTGATCATAATTCGTATTAATCTTTTCATATCATTCGTTTTCTCGTACAAAAATAGTAATTTTGCGCCCGGAAAAAATTAATTCACACTATAATATGAGAAAGAAAATCGTTGCCGGCAACTGGAAAATGAACACCACTTGCCAGGAAGGTGTGGAACTCGCAAAGGCCGTCGTAGCAAAGGCCGGAGAAGTTCCTGCAAATGTTGGTCTTATCGTAGCTGCTCCTTTTACACATCTCTGCTGCCTCAGCGAGGTGCTGGAGGGCTCAAAGGTTGAACTTTCCGCCCAGAACTGCGCTGATCACGCATCTGGTGCTTACACTGGAGAGGTTTCCGTATCTATGCTAAAGGCTTGCGGATGCCAGTGGAATATCCTCGGACACTCTGAGCGTCGCCAGTA
>JAGCVB010000123.1 GCA_017962585.1 Bacteroidales bacterium | reverse complement strand
TGGTCCTGGTGAAGGGAGAAATACTTGTCCGCTTCCTCGAGGCAACGCAGGCCCTTGCGGGTCTTCCCCTGGGTGAAATACACAAGGCCAAGGCCTTTGAGGGGAGATGCTATCCACAGGGAATCTCCTGCGGTACGGCCATATTCCAGGGCCTTCTCGTAGCACTCTAGGGCCTTGTCCATATCCCCTTCTTCATACCAGGTCTCGCCCATGTTGTAGTGCAGGACGGCGTTGCTCTCGTTCCAGCCGTAGCGGTCGAATATCTCGCCCGCCTTTGAGTAATATTCAAACGCCTTGTCCAGGTCCCCCATCATACTGTAGAGGTTGCCCAGGGTGCCGTACATTGACGAATAACCGTCATCTATCTTCTTCTGGTCATACCCGTCCGGATCAGTCGGAGATGTGGCTCCGGCCGCCATCTTGGCAAGAGCGTCAAGGGCAATGTTGTAATAGAAGGCGGCGCTGTCATACTGCTCCCTGGCCCAGAACTGCTGGCCTATGATCTTGGCCGCGTCCTTGATGGAACTCTGCCATCCCTTTGAGGCGGCAATGTCCAACATCTTGCGGGCATAGAACTCGCTTTTCACCCCGTTTACCTGAAGATAGCCCTGCATCAGGCCGCCGTAATCCAGAACCAATCCTCGCAGTTCCTCGTCCGAGGCCTTTTGTATGTCAGACGGAGTCCATCTGGCGACGGCCACCTCAAGGGAGTCCACGTTTCGGCCCCGATGGTCAGAATATTGGGCGGAGACACGGGGACAGGAAAGCACCGTAAAAACAGCCGCCAGGGAAATCAGGATGGAAGTTTTCATAAAGTAAAGATACTGGATTTATCCAAATGCCGTACTATGGTGTAGGCAATTCCCCCCTTTGGGGTGGTGCTTATGGTACCAAAGATGATGAACTTTATGAGGTTTGAATATTAATCTAAAAGACACGATATGAAAAAGATTCTTTTGCTCGTTTCGAGCTTTATGCTTATTTGCGCTAGCGCAAGCGCCCAGGGTATCCTCAGGAACCTTGGTGAAAGGGCCAAGCAGGCCGTAGAGAACGCCGTCGGCGAGAAGGTAGAGAACGCCATCAACAATGCCGTCAACAGGACAGGTAATAAAAACGACAGCAATTCAGGCAATGATGCCGCAGTCGAAGATGCAGTTGAAACTACCGCGAATGAAGCAGTCGATTTTGCAGAAATCCAGGCCAAGAGCGACTTCCAGCGCGGTGCCAACGTCTTCTTCAATGATGACGTGACAGGAGAGAAACTTGGCGAGTTCCCTTCTAAGTGGGATCTTCTCAGCGGTAGTGAAGTTGAAGTAGTCAACATTACCGGCAAGAAGGCGATCAAGATGGAAGACTCGAAAATACAACCTCTGATGGAAGAAAGAGAGTATCTGCCTGAGGATTTCACTATTGAATTCGATGTGCTGGCTCAGCCGGCAGAAGAAGGTTCCGGCTGGGATGGAACACTTGATCTGATATTTGAAGACGGGACAGGAAGAAGAGTATTCGATATCCGGATGAGTCCGGAATACCATCCCTACTATGGCGGCAGATACAACGGCATAGACTGGGGTTGGTGGGCTGAGAATCCCAACGGCAACAAAATGGACGGAGCACCCGGCACACAGACTATCAACCGATATTTGAAAAAGAACGAGTGGAACCATATAGCCATCTCCTTCAACAAGCGCGCGTTCAAGATGTACCTCAACTACGAGCGAATAGTGAACATCCCCAATATGATCCAGCCTCGTTCCTGGTGGATGGAAGGCTCGTCCGACAGTGACAAGGGAATCTTTGTCACCGATGTGGTGATGGCCAAGGGTGCTGTGGAACTCTATGAGCGCAATGCGACAGATTATTCCTCCGCCGTGGAGAAAGCCATTGCTGAGACCGGAAAATTCGTGACAAACAACATCCTCTTCGATACCGGAAAGGCCACTCTCCTGCCCCAGTCAATGGAGGAGATCCAGAAGGTTGCGGAGTATATGAAGAAGAACCCCGGCGCCCGCTTCGAGGTTCAGGGCCATACCGACAACCAGGGCTCCGACGCAGTGAACGATCCTCTGAGCCAGCAGCGCGCAGAGGCCGTCGTAGCGGCTCTGGAGAAGGAAGGCGTGGATCCTTTCAACCTCCGCGCCGTGGGCAAGGGAAGCCACGAGCCTGTTGCCGACAACGGCAGCGAAGCTGGCCGCTCCCAGAACCGCCGTGTAGAATTTATAAAGCGATAATGACTTCTTGCACAGTCTTTGTATTCGGAGCTTCGTTGAAGTTCCGAATATTTTTTATATTTGCTGCTCCAAAAGCAAATTAATCTATATCAAGATAAAATGGATAAACTGAACAAACCCGCAATCCTGGTCGTTGATATGCTCAATGACTTTGTGACAGGCTCTCTCGCCTGCGACCGCGGCAAGGCTATCGTTCCTGCTACCGCACGTCTTCTTGACGCAGCCCGTGAAAAGGGCGTTCCCGTTATTTTCTGCAATGACTGCCACCTTCCCGGTATCGACCGTGAACTCATCATCTGGGGAGACCACGCCATAAAGGGCACCCCCGGTGCTGAAGTTATACCTGAGCTGAAAGTCAGCGACAAGGATTTTGTTGTTCCCAAACGCCGTTACAGCGGCTTCTTCCAGACTGACCTTGACATCCTCCTGAAGGAGCTCGGTGTCAAGACAGTTATCATCACCGGTCTGCACACACATATGTGCTGCCGTCACACTGCCGCAGACGCCTTCTGCCTCGGATATGACGTCGTGGTTGCAAAGGAAGCCACAGACTCCTTCACTGAGGAAGACTTCCTGGGCGGGCTCGCATACCTGAAGATGTGCTACTGCGCAGACGCATACTCCAAAGACGAACTCATCGCCGCATTTTAACTGACGTTGGGAGGAAAATAATAAAAAGGATGACCTGCGAGGTCATCC
>JAGCVB010000122.1 GCA_017962585.1 Bacteroidales bacterium | reverse complement strand
GGACCTATGCCGTCTGACAGGGGCTGTCCGGAGAACTCTCCCAGATAACTTACAAACAGATGGCTTCCCAGTCCTTTGGGCTTGATTTCAGGGGCCTGGAGAGGGGTTTCTTCCCAGTTTTCCAGTTCGGCTTCGTACTGGGTTTCATACCTGACTATAACTCCGGAGTCATTCCCGTATTCGCTTTCCATCTGGAATGTCTCAATGGCATTCCTCATAAGGCGCATATTGTAATCCCTGATCTGGGAGTAATCCAGGGGATTCTGGTTGAGCTGGTCCTGGAACCTGCGCCTGTAGGCCTCGACTATGTTGAATTCCGTCTGAAGGTAACTCAGGGACCAGGGGTGGAATTTATCGGGGTTGATCCACGACAACAACTTGTCCATATAGGTCCTGGACTGTAGATATGTTATGTTGAGGTTACCTACCTTTGCCTTTTCCCTGTCAAACGAAACTGTCCAGTCCAGGACTCCGGGGACTACGTTTGAGATGTCGGTGCTCCGGCGGATCTGGAAGTCCTCCTCGGTCAGTTTGCCCTCTGACCAGTACTTGATACCCTTCTTTTCGGAACTTTCCTGCCCCAGGCAGCAAATGGAGTACGATAACAGAAGTATAGAGAGTAACCTTTTCATATTCGATTTTTTTCAAATATAGGGAAAATAGTATTATATAGTATTATAAAGTGGCGTAACTTTGTGCAAGAGTAATTCACATGAAGCGATTCTGTAAACTGATATCCGATTATATGGGAGTGCTGATGCTGTTGTCGGCAGTGGCCGCCCTGCTGTTTCCGGACACGCTGTCCCGCCTGAAACCTTCCCTGATCAATCCGCTCCTGGGAGTGATAATGTTCGGGATGGGACTGACCCTTAAGCCTGAGGACTTCAGGGTGGTGTTCAGCCGTCCGAGGGACGTAATCATAGGTTGCGTCGCCCAGTTTACAGTAATGCCGTTGCTGGCGTTCCTGTTGGCCAAGGCCTTTTCCCTTAACGAAGCGCTCACTGTGGGCGTGATCCTTGTAGGATGCTGCCCGGGCGGAACGGCCTCCAACGTCATCACCTACCTGGCCAAGGGCGACCTGGCCCTGTCCGTGGGGATGACGGCAACGTCCACCCTCCTGGCCCCGGTGCTGACCCCGCTCCTTGTATGGCTCTTCGCAGGGGAGACCGTGGATGTGAACGTGGTGGGAATGCTGCTGAGCATACTCTGGGTGGTAATACTGCCTATCGCGCTGGGCCTGCTGGTGAAGCGTCTCTGGCCAAAGGCCACAGACCGCGCCACCACCTATCTGCCTGCGCTCTCCTCAGTTGCCATCTGCCTGATAGTGATGATTGTGATTGCTGCAAACGCCAGTAAACTGCTATCCGGAGGACTGATCATTGTTCTGGTGGTGATCCTGCACAACGTATGCGGCCTGGCAATAGGATATTTGATAGGGTATTTGTTGAAACTCTCTCCGGCAAAGCGACGCGCCATCAGCGTGGAAGTCGGAATGCAGAACAGCGGCCTGGCTTCGTCGCTGGCCACACTCCACTTTGCCGCCTATCCGATGGCCACCATCCCTGGCGCAGTCTTCAGCGTCTGGCACAACATCAGCGGAGCCATTGTGGCCCGCATTTACAGTCGTCATGCCCGGCCTGACCGGGCATCTTAGATTGCCGGTCAAGCCGGCAATGACGTCGAATAGGCAATGACGTCGAATAGGCAATGACGTCTATGTGGAACTAAATCCCCAGAGTAGATAAGACCTGTTTCTGGGCCTCGCTGAAGGGCCCGGGGGCGCAGGTGCCGTCTCCGGCATCGGTGCACGGGACGGTGTGGAAATCGTCCAGGATCTCCATATAGTTGCGGTAGGGAAGCGCCTTGCACAATGAATGCCGCAGCCAGGTGTTCATCAGAAGACCTATGTACTGCAGTACCTGCATGCCCTTTTCAAGGCTATGTGTCACGTGACTGCTCCCGGGGAATTCCATCAGTGACACGAACTGGCGCAGGAATTTTTCCTGGTCGTACTTCAGGCTGTATATCGAAACTGCTTCAAGCGGACCGATGTCCAGCCCGGAAGTGATGTTTGCGTAGAAACCGGATGCAGCCCGGGACTTCACAATCCTGTTCTTGTCCGGGGAGAAGTCCACCACCGTCTGTTTTTCCCTGTCATAATCCGTATTGAAGAAGAAGAAATCCTGGCGGAGTTTCCTGCGGTCGCTGATTGTAACGCCGTATTCCTTTATTTCCCTGAGGGCCTCCAACTGGGAAGCGATGCCGGCATCTATCTGCGCCAACTCCGCCGCACGGCGTTCCGGATTGAAGAAAAGGTTGAGCCTCAGCCCCTGACCGTCAAGCTGGTACTGGCGGTACCAGCGGCGTGATTCCGCGTGGTAGCGCATCCCGGCCGGGTGGGAGCGGAACCGGCCGAAGGCCTCAATCCGCTCCATCACCGCCGGCTGCTTCACGTCCACGCACATCACCAGCGGCCCCTTGTCATAGAACGGTTCCAGCCCTTGCAGGGAATCGTATCCGCGGTCGGTCACCACCGCTATCCCTCCCAGTCCCGTTTTCTCCATTTCGGCGCGGAATATCTCTATGCCCCTGGCGTCCGATACAGCCTCCGGGAACGAAGAACTTGCCACAGGAATATGGCTGTCAAGCGAGTACGCCACCGCCTGCACGGTTGAGTGGAAGTGGATGCGCTCCGTCTTCTGCCCCCATCGGCGGTCAGACACCAGGGACCCCATCGAATGCCTGATCACGGAATCCACAGCGCATAGCCTCTCGTTGGCGTACCTTTCCTTGCGCAGGTCCATGAACTTATGGAGAGAAACCCGGTTGACAGCGGCCAGCGACTGCGCCACCATTTCCTCCAGAGGCTTCTCTGAAGGGACCTTCGTGGCCTCCTGCCATCTGCCGAAGCGCTGGAACGACATCCCCGTCAGGAAAGGGAAGTACGCCAGCGTAAGCAGGTCGTCGGCCAGGGGGCCGAAAGCTTCGCCCAGGTCTTCCCGCAGCGCGAATTTCTCCCCGATGCGCTCCAGAAGCCATATATCGCCGAACGCCTTGCCCGCGTCCCCTTCGCGGAAGGGGAGGGAGTGCGCGGCGTTCCCGCGGGCGGCGCTGCCTTCAATCGCGGAGAGGTCCCAGCCTTCCGGAAAAATCAGGCTTCGCCTGACGTCTTCCGGCGCCTGGAGGAACCGCTTCCCCGGAATGAACCGCAGGTCCTCCGTGACAGTGCCCCAGTGCAGGACGCTGTATTTCCTTTTGCCGTCCTTGTCGATGGTATAAGGGTGCGTGGCTGCGTACGAATGTCCGCAGTTCCTGTGGATTGAAACCCGGTAAACACTCTCTGGTAGGGATGTTCTGGCCATTATAAATAATACATTTATATGTTGTAAGTCTAGTTTACGCTTAATGCAAAAATACCACTAATTATCTGGAATACAAACTATTATATGTAATAATTAATAATACATTTTTGCCTTTATGCATCAAATAATCGCTAATGCACTTATTGCAGGGTATATTTGTATGAAATCATACAAGAAATGACAAACAAATTCAGGCTTGCGGCAGCCATACTCCTTGCCGTAACAATTCCATCCGCTTCTCTCTTTGCGGATAATGACAATCAGGAAAGAACAGACACGCTTGCCACGTCAGTAGTTACAGGTACACGCCTGTCCGTCCTCCGTGACGCGCTCCCGGCACCCGTGTCAATCGTAAGTAAACCATCAATAACTCTCAGCGATGAAACTGCTGTGATGCCGGTAGTGATGGAGCAGGTTCCCGGCCTGTTCGTGACATCCCGCGGAGTCACCGGATACGGTGTATCCGGAGGATCTGCCGGAGCCATCTCCCTCCGCGGATTCGCCGCCGGAGCAGGCCGCGTCATAATCCTCATCGACGGCCACCCGCAGTTCGAGTCCATCTACGGGCATCCCGTAGCTGACGAGTATATGGCAGCCAACGCGCAGAGGGTAGAGGTGTCCAGAGGCGCCGCCTCAGTGCTGTACGGTTCCAACGCAATGGGAGGAGCCATCAACATCATCACCCTGAAGCCCGTAAACGACGGCAACCATTTTGACTTCAAGGAGATGGGAGGTTCATACGGAACATACAGGGCCAGCTTCTCAGACACATACAAGAAAGGCCGTTTCACATCGTCCTTCAGCCTTGGCCACGACAGCACCAACGGCCATAGGGACAACTCAGTATTCCATTCCACAAACGGATTGATAACCCTCGGATATCAACTGAGCGACGCTTGGAAAGCCGGAGCCAGGGTAAGTCTGATGAACGCATATTCAGAGAATCCGGGTACTGTTGACGCTCCTATGTTCGACGCCTGGTCAGACATCATCCGCGGAATGGCCACCCTTTCCCTGGAGAACAATTATGAGAACACTTCCGGTAACATAGACATCTATTACAACTATGGTGACCATACCATAAACGACGGCCATACTGCAGGAAAGGCTCCCCAGAAGTATATGTTCCACGGTACCGATTTCACTGCCGGCCTCTCCGCATACCAGATAATGCATCCATTCAGAGGCAACGCCCTGACCGTCGGTACTGACATTATCTACTACGGTGGAAACGCATACCGCAACCCCGTCACAGAGATATATGCAGACCACAAGAAATTGAACGAGGAGGCAGTCTATGTGTTTGACCAGCAGACAATTGGAATGTTTATGTTCAATGCTGGAATCCGTTTCGACTACCACAGCGCATACGGAGTAGAGTGGATCCCTCAGTTCGGAGTTTCCTTTATGCCGGGTGCAAACACAACCATAAAGGCATCTGCCTCCAAGGGCTTCAGGATGCCTAATATGCGAGAACTCTATATGTACGCTTCCGCCAATGCCGAACTCCTTCCGGAGGAGGCCTGGAGCTATGACCTGACCCTGGGCCATCACTTCCTTGACGGAGCTCTCAATGCAGAGGTGAGCCTCTTCTACACCAACGGTTCAAACATCATAGAGGTAGTACGTGAGAACGGCCGCCCTCAGAACCGCAACGTGGGCGCCTTCACCAACAAGGGCGTTGAGGTTGCCGCCGACTGGCGCATAGTTCCCTCCCTGTACTTCAACGCCAACTACAGTTTCCTGCATATGGACACCATCTATACCGGCGCTCCTGTACATAAGGCATACGCTGGCCTTGAATGGACTCCCGGACGCTTCAGCGCAAGCGTAGGCGCTATGGGCATCAAGGACCTTTATCTGTCCACGGGAGACAATGCCGTGACAAGCGACTATATAGATCTGAAAGCCCGCGTAGGCTACCGCGTGAATGACTGGCTTCAGGTATTCGTACGCGGAAACAACCTCCTGAACCAGGACTACCAGACAATGCTGGGATATCCCGAGCCGGGTATCACCATCCTGGGAGGAATCTCTATTTCGAAATAACGGGCTAGAAGTGCCTGAACCCCATAAAATCCTGGCTGGAACCTTCCCAGACCAGGGTTTTTTGTTCTGTGATGCGGCCTATCACATAGTAAGGGACTGAAGGCTCTGTACCGGGGGCCATTGTGAAGAGGAGTTCGTAGTCCTCGCCGCCGGTGAGGGCCAGGGTGACTGCGTCCCAGCCTTGCTGGGCGCACACCTGCCGAAGTTCAGCGGACAGAGGAACGTCCTGAGTACGGACCGTAGCGCCTACGCCTGAAGCCTTGAGGATGTGGCGGAGGTCGGAGGCTATGCCGTCCGATATGTCCATCATAGCGTGGACGCCGGGGGTGGCGGCCAGGGCCAGGCCCTCGCGAATGCGAGGCACGGGCCTGTAGTGCCGCTGCACCAGTGCCTCCGAGTCATGGCCGGCTTCTACGTCATGGCCGGCTTCTACGTCATGGCCGGCTTGACCGGCCATCTGAGATGCCCGATCGAGTCGGGCATGACGTTCAAGGATAAGTTTCAGGCCGGCGGCGGAGTCGCCAAGCGGGCCGGTCACGCAGACCAGGTCTCCCGGAACGGCGTCGCTGCGCTTGCGTGACCGGCCGTGTTCGCACTGGCCAATCACTGTGACATTGATGACGATGCCGTCTTGCGAGGTGGTGGTGTCGCCTCCCAGGAGGGGAGCGCCGCAGAAGTCGGAGCACTCTTTGTAGCCGGCCAGGAAGGCGTCTGTCCAGTCGCTGTCAAGGCCTTTGGGAAGGCCCAGCGACAGGAACGACCCCGCGGGCCGGCCGCCCATCGCGGCAATGTCGCTGAAGTTGACGGCGGCGCTCTTCCAGCCCAGCAGGCGGGCGGGGATGTCGCCCCTGAGGAAGTGGGTGCCTTCAAGCAGCATATCGGTGCTCACCAGGGTCTCCATCCCGCCGGCCTGCGGCAGTACGGCGCAGTCGTCCCCTATGCCCAGGACTCCGTCCGGCAAGGGGCCTCCCAGCGCCTCCTTGATGCGCTCTATTAGACCGAATTCTCCCAGTTCCTTCAAATCCATATAAAACAAAGATACTCCCTTTTGGGAATTATTAAAAATTAATTCTTTATATTTGAGGATAATGCTAAAAGCATATCTGACAAGGAACTAATAACTATTTGTATTTATCATATGCTAAAGAAAACCAGAATTGCTCTGGCAGCCATCTTTTTCATCGCAATCTCCCTGCTCTTCCTGGGCATCAGCGGAGAATTGACCAAATGGTTCGGATGGATGCCAAAGTTCCAGTTCCTCCCGGCCGTGCTGGCAGTCAACGTGGGAGTCATCCTGCTCCTGATTGTGGTGGCACTACTTTTCGGCCGTTGTTACTGCTCAATCGTATGTCCTATGGGTGTGTATCAGGACATAGTATCCTGGCTGAGCAGCAAGCGCAAAGGCAAGAAAATGCGCTTCTCTTATAAGAAAGAGATAAAGTGGCTCCGTTACGGAGTATGGGCTCTCTTTGTAATTGCTCTCATTGCCGGAATCCAGGTATTTGTCGCCGTGCTGGCGCCTTACAGCGCTTACGGAAGGATGATCCGTACAGCCGTCGCCCCTGCTTCCACCGGTACAATCATCATCGCCATTATTACCTTCCTGGTAGTTACCATCCTGGCTTGGATCGGCGGCCGTACATACTGCAACAGCATTTGCCCGGTAGGAACCACGCTGAGTTTCTTCTCACGCTTCGCAATGTTCCGCCCTATTATCGATGCGGACAAATGCAAGAGCTGCCGCGCCTGCGAGAAGCAGTGCAAGGCCTCCTGCATTGACATCGCCAACAAGAAGATCGACTACAGCCGCTGCGTAGACTGCTTCAACTGCGTGGAGAACTGCAAGTTCGGCGCTCTCACCTACGGCAAGGCCTGGGGAAGCAAGATTGCCGGTCAAGCCGGCAATGACGCAAGTGCCGGCAATGACGCAAGTGCCGGCAATGACGCAAGTGCCGGCAATGACGAAACTCGTCATGCCCGACCTGATCGGGCATCTGAGACCTCCAAGGTAGATGCCGGACGCCGCGCCTTTATGACATCGTCCGCAATCGCCGTCACCGCCGCCACCATAGGCGCGCAGGAGAAGAAGTTGGACGGAGGCCTCGCTGAGATCATAGACAAGCAGGCTCCCGAGCGCACTGCGCCCCTCACTCCGTTCGGCTCCGACAGCATAAAGGACTTCTATCGCCATTGCACCGCCTGCCAGTTGTGTGTGGCAAACTGCCCCAACCACGTCCTTCGTCCTTCAACAGACCTTAGCCGCTTCATGCAGCCTGAGATGAGCTACGAGAACGGCTACTGCCGTCCGGAATGCACAAAGTGCTCCCAGGTATGCCCTGCGGGGGCAATCAAGCCTATAACACCTCAGGAGAAGACCCAGTTCCACATTGGAGTTGCAACGGTAGACCGCAGCCTCTGCGTAGTGGAACGCGACGGTGTTTCCTGCGGCAACTGCGCCCGCCACTGTCCTGTAGGCGCCATAATGATGGTGCCTAAGGAGCCCGGCAACAGGCGTTCTCCCCAGATCCCTACGGTGGACGAGGCCAAGTGCATCGGATGCGGTGCCTGTGAGAATCTCTGTCCTTCACGCCCGTTCAGCGCAATCCACGTAAACGGACTTCAGGTTCACATTAAAGACTAGCAGCCATGGAAGACAATAAGAATTTAAGCAGAAGAGATTTCATCAAGGTTGCCGGCGCCGGCGCGCTGGCAGTCGGAGCAGCGGCCTGCGCTCCCAAGAGCAAGGCCCCGGCTGTAACGGCATCCGCCCACCAGACCGGTGACGGCGAAATGGAATACCGCATAAACAACAAGAACGGAGACAAAGTCTCCCTCCTTGGATACGGATGTATGCGCTGGCAGATGAAACGGGACGAGAGCACCGGCCGCCAGGTAGTGGACCAGGACTCTGTAAACGCCCTGGTAGCCAGGGCTATGGAAGGGGGAGTGAACTACTACGACACTTCACCCGCATACCTCCAGGGTCAGAGCGAAAAGGCCGCTGGAATAGCCCTCAGCCGCTATCCGCGCAAGTCATATTACCTTGCTACCAAGCTGTCCAACTTCAACAACGCCACACCGGAAGCATCGCTGCAGATGTACAGGGATTCCTTCGACCAACTGCAGACAGACTACTTCGACTATTACCTGATGCACGGCATCGGAAGCGGCGGATACAGGGCTTTCAGCCAGCGTTATGTTGACAACGGAATGATGGATTACCTGATGAAGGAGCGCGAGGCCGGACGCATCCGCAATATGGGCTTCTCCTTCCACGGAAGGCAAGAGGAGTTCGACGAACTCATCAAGACCAACGAGCAGTACCACTGGGACTTCGTCCAGATAGAGATGAACTACATTGACTGGCGCTACGCTAACGCCAGCAACACCAATGCAGAATACCTGTACGAGCAGTTAGACAAACTCGAGATTCCCATCACCGTAATGGAGCCGCTCCTCGGAGGTCGTCTTTCCTCCGTTCCGGAGAACGTCGCCAAGAGGTTCAAGGAGCGTGACCCTGACGCATCCATCCCGTCCTGGGCATTCCGCTTCGTAGGATCCCATCCACGCGTGCTCACCGCCCTCAGCGGAATGACATATATGGAACACCTCGAGGACAACCTCAAGACTTTCCGCGGGTTCCATCCAATGTCAGAAGAGGAACTCGAGTTTATGAACGAGCAAGCCATCCTCTATTCAGAGTTCCCAATGATCAACTGCACGCACTGCAACTACTGTATGCCTTGTCCTTACGGAATCAACATCCCCGAGATATTCGCATACTACAACAAGTGCGTCACTGAGGAGAAATACCCTCAGAGCAGGGAACAGGAGAATTACAAGAAACTTCGCAAGGAGTATCTGCGCAACTATGACAAGGCTGTTCCTACGCTGCGCCAGGCAGACCACTGCATAGGCTGCCGCCAGTGTATGCCGCACTGCCCCCAGAGCATACCAATTCCGCAGGAACTCCAACGTATAGACCGCTACGTAGAATCCCTGAAACAGGATACCCTGTAGTATTCTATCCGTTTATCTTTTGAAGAATCTCTCTGGCCTCTGTAAGGAGGTCATAAAGGGCGTCCTGAGAAAGGACGCCTCTTTTTATCTCTTTGGGGATATTGCCCTTTTCGTCAGCTTCGTAGTCTTTAAGCCATTGGCCGGAATCCATATAATCCTGAAGCACTGCAAAATGCTCCCTGATACCGCCTTCCTCCTGAAGAGCCTCCTCCAGAACGCATACCATCCTTTCAAGGCTGTCGAAGCGCTCTTCCATCTTCTGGATCCTATCTATCGCTTTCTTAGTCATAACAAGTTCATTTCTTCATTAAAGGTAGGAATTAAAACTAGTAATCATTACCTTTGGGAAGCAAAAAAACACCATGATGAAAAAGTATTCAATTATCGCACTCATCGCCTGCGTGGCATTAATGAGTGCTTGCGGCCCCAAGGATCCGGGCCTCAAAGACGCTTACAAGAAATATTTCAAGATTGGAGTAGCCGTTACTGAGCGCAACGTGCAAGACCCCGACCAGGCAGCACTCATCCTCAAGGAGTTCAACAGCATCACCGCAGAGAACTGTATGAAACCCGGCGAACTTCACCCGGAACCCGGTGTATGGAACTTTGAGAAAGCCGACATCATTGCAAACTTCTGCCGCGAGCACGGCATCAAGATGCGCGGCCACAACCTTGTATGGCACAGCCAGTTTGCAACCTGGATGTTCACGAAGCACGACGCCAACGGCAACCCCGTAGTGGAACTTGACGCTAAAGGCGACACCGTATGGGTAGAGAGGCGCTCATTCCGCCGTCCCGCCCCCGGCGAGACTCCTTCCTTCACTCCCGGTTCAATGCCTCCTATGGAGGTAACAATGGTGCCCAAGTACGTGGCAGCCAGCAAGGAAGAGTTCTATGATTCTCTCAAGGTTCATAT
>JAGCVB010000121.1 GCA_017962585.1 Bacteroidales bacterium | reverse complement strand
TGGTGATGGCTGCGGTAAGAGTAGTTTGACCGTGGTCACCGTGGCCGATAGTCCCGATGTTGACGTGCGGCTTGGTTCTTGGGAAAGTTTCTTTTGCCATAATATTATGAAAAATTTAATTGTGTTATTACAAAATTAAACCGGCTTGTCAACCGGCACCCTTGAGCCGATGATGGGAATTGAACTCATGACCTCATCCTTACCAAGGATGCGCTCTACCCCTGAGCTACATCGGCTAGATTTGAGCGGGGTAGGAGAATCGAACTCCCATTTCCAGCTTGGAAGGCTGGCATAATAGCCATTATACGAACCCCGCGGTTCTTTGTGGGCAAGGATGGATTCGAACCACCGAAGGCATCGCCAGCAGATTTACAGTCTGCCCCATTTGGCCACTCTGGTACTTGCCCATTAAGAAAAAAACGTCTTTTCAAACGAGCCGATGGAGGGATTCGGACCCCCGACCCCGAGATTACAAATCACGTGCTCTGGCCAACTGAGCTACATCGGCAAGTATTTCAAAGAATACCTTCGCTAAAAAGGGAGTGCAAAGATAGATATTATTTATGATAATCCAAAAAATTTTATATCTTTTTTGACATTATCCTACAGGCCGAAACAATCCCTGAGACGGACAGGCCGCAATCGTTTCTTTGTTGAGACTGAGTGGCTTGTGCAATGAACCTGTCAGGGATGCCTATGCCCTGCACCACTGTTCCCAGTCCCCTCTGCGCAACCCACTCCGAAACTGCCCCGAAAAGGCCTCCCTTGAGAGATCCGTCTTCTACTGTCACGATGCCCCTGCAGTTGGAGCAGGCCTCTTCCAGGATTTCCTCGTCAAGGGGTTTGAGGTAGCGCATGTTGTAAACTGAACAGGCTTTGCCGTCCTGTTCCCTTATCTGGGCGGCGGCTTCCTTTGCCATATAGGCCATGGGGCCGATTGCCAGGATTGCAATGCCAGAGCCCTCTGCAAGGCGCTGGCCTTTGCCTATGGGGAGGATATCCGGCTGGGCCGTCTTCCACTCCACGCCCTGTCCCATCCCGCGCGGGTAGCGTATAATGAAAGGTCCGCTGTCCTGCTGCCATCCTGTGTACATTGCGCGGCGGAGTTCCAACTCGTCGGCGGGGACGGCTATCACGGTGTCGGGGATGCTGCGGTAGGCGCTCATGTCGAAGGCGCCCTGGTGGGTGGCTCCGTCCTCGCCTACGAGTCCGGCTCTGTCAAAGCAGAGCACCACTGGCAGGTGCTGGAGGGCCACGTCGTGGATGATCTGGTCGTACGCCCTCTGGGAGAAGGCGGAGTATATGTTGCAGAACGGCTTCAATCCGCCGGCGGCAAGGCCGGCGCTGAAAGTAACCGCGTGCTCTTCTTCTATTCCCACGTCGAAGAACCTCTCGGGCATCTCCTTGGCCAGGATGCACATTCCGCATCCCTTGGCCATCGCGGGGGTTATTCCAACCACGCGGCTGTCCTTGCGGGCGAGTTCCAGCAGGGTCTGGCCGAATACGTCCTGGTAGCGGTCGGCGGGGTGGGGATTGATGATCCTCTCGCCGGTTTCAGGGTTGAAGCGGCCCGGCGCGTGCCAGGTGGCGGGGTCCTGCTCGGCAGGGGCGTAGCCCTTGCCCTTGACGGTGAAGCAATGCAGCACGCGAGGGCCGCCCAGGGCCTTGAGGCGCCTGAGGGCGTCTACCATCTGCGTCACGTCATTGCCGTCGACGGGGCCGAAATAGCGGAATCCCAGAGCCTCGAAGAGGTCTCCTCCGCTGCGCTTCACGGCCAGCGACTTGGCCGAGATGACGAACCTCTGCAGGCGCTTCCTGGCCTTGCCTTCGCCCATTGAGTCCCACACCTGTTTCTTGAGCCTGTTGTATGCGGCGCTGGTGGTGAGGCTCAGCAGATAGTCGTGCACGGCGCCCTTGTTCTGGTCTATGGACTGGTTGTTGTCGTTCAGCAGGACAAGAAGGTCAGCCTTGGAGGCTCCGGCGTTGTTTATGCCCTCCAGGGCGAGTCCGCCCGTGAGAGCGCCGTCGCCTATCATCGCAATCACCTTGTGGTTCTGGCCCTGCATCTTGGCTGCTTCTGCCAGGCCCAGGGCGGCGGAAATGGAGGTGGACGAGTGTCCAGTGCCGAATACGTCATACGGGCTCTCGTCCCGGTTGGGGAAACCGCTTATGCCGTCTTTGGTGCGGTTGTGCTCGAAGGCCTCGCGCCTGCCGGTGACAATCTTGTGCGCGTATGCCTGATGGCCCACGTCAAAGACCAGTTTGTCCTCGGGGGTGTCGAATACGTAGTGGGTTGCCACTATCATCTCCACCGTGCCCAGGCTGGAAGCCAGGTGCCCCGGGTTGCGGGAGCAGCAGTCCACCATATAAGCCCTTATTTCCGAGCATAGCTGTGGAAGTTCTTCAATGCTCAGTTTACGGATGTCCGCAGGGGAATCTATCTTGTCCAGAAGTTTATACATCAGTTATTTCTTTTTGCTAGGGTCGTCCAGTCCGAGTTCCGGATTCCTGGCCGAAGAGCGCCTGAAGAGGGCGGCCACAACTATTGCTGCAATTCCCAGGCCTATGAAGATATATTCTGCGTGAACCGCTGCTTCAACTCCTTCGCGGGCCTTGAAAATGCGTCCCACGAACACCGGTACCAGCAGCATTCCCATATTCTGGAACCAGTATATGAGGGAATATGCCGTGCCCAGGTTCCTGTCGGGAACAATCTTGGGCACGCTGGGCCACATTGCCGAGGGAACCAGCGAATATCCGACACCCAGCACCGCTATGGCAAAGTATCCCCAGAAAGGTACTCCCTGAGGGGCAAGGCAGAGCAGCAGGTGCGCTATGAGCACCAGACCCGAGCCTATTATCATCCACAGCGTGCCTTTCCCGGCCTTGTCCACCAGCGCTCCGAAAAGCGGGGTGAATATGACCGTGAAGAACGGAATCATGGTTATCACCCACTTGGCGTTGTCTATGTCCATCCCGAAGCGCGGGATCACTATGGAAGTGCCGAATTTCTTGAACGAGATTATGCAGCAGTAGAAGAACACGCACAACAGGGATATCATTATGAAGCGCGGGTTGGTGAACAGTTTGCCCAGGTCGGACCACTTGAACTTGTTCTCGTCGCGCACTTCTCCGCGCTCGCTTACAGTGCCAGCCTCCTTGTCGAAGCGGGCGTCCATAGCCACGAATATGCCCCAGAGGATGACGCCCAGCATTATCAGGCCCAGGCCTACGAGCGCGGGGCGCGAGGTGTCCGCCAGGGACAGCCGCCCGCCGCTCTTTACCAGCATAGGGCTGAGGATGAAGGCGGTGGCGGTTCCCAGTCTTGCGAACGCCACCTGGGCGCCCATCGCAAAGGCCACGTTGCGCCCCTTGAACCACTTGGCTATGCTGCGGGTCACCGCCACGCCGGCAATCTCGCTTCCCAAGCCGAACAGCATACATCCGGCGTAGGCTATAGCCAGCGACGCCTTGGGCTGGAGGCCCGATATCAGCGCCCCGTAAACTATGGCGGCTCCCAGGGCCATCAGGCCCACGAACACCGATCCCACAATCCTGACTCCGAAGATGTCAAGCAGGACACCGCATATTATAAGGCCTCCGCACACGCACAGGAAGCTGTAGCCTCCGGCGTAGAAGCCATAGTCGGCGCTGTCCCAGCCCAGGTCCAGGAGTTCGGGGTGCTGGAAGATCTGCGAGAGGGTGGAGAACATGTCGTCGAAGAAGTACGACGCGAACATGGGCACCATCAGGCACACCAGGGCTATCCAGCAGGCGTTTGATGACAGTTTCTTAGTGTTCATAGCTATGCTGCTATGTTAGGCTCTTCCAAGCCGAGGTGCTTTTTCTTGTCCACAACCTTGAGGTATGCTCCGATAAGCATCGAAGCCACGCCAAGGCAGGCGAGCATTACCAGCGCCCAGGTGTAGTTGAGCTGGTCCGGAGGGGTTCCGGGGGCGTTGGTCTTGGTGAGCACGTTGCCTATGAGGATGGGGAACAGCCACAGGCCTATGTTCTGAATCCAGAAGATAAGCGCGTAGGCCGATCCGATGATCTTCTCGTCCACCAGTTTAGGAACTGACGGCCAGAGTGCCGCGGGAACCAGCGAGAAGCTTGCTCCAAGCACCAGGATGGTGGCGTATGCCACGATGGTGCCTCCGACTGCGCTGCCCTTGAATAGAGGAAGGATGAACGCGAAGGTCAGGTGGCAGGCTACCAGCAGGATGGATCCTATGAGCAGCATCGAGGCTGCCTTGCCCTTGTGGTCTACGTAGTTGCCCAGGATGGGGGTTATGGCTACGGCCAGGAGCGGGAACACGGCGAATATCGTCTCAGCAGTTCCGCGCCTGAATCCCATCACGCAGTAAACTATCAGGGCTACTACCGCAATTGCCATCAATCCGTATTTCAGGTTCTTGTTGTTCTTGATGAAATTGCTGGAGAAGGAGCATACAGCCACAACCAGCATTATTATGTACTGGATTATGGTAACGGCCTCACCTGCCCAGAATGAACCGGCTGCAGGCTCGGTAAGAGTCAGGTTGCACTGAAGCATGTTAACCGCATATTTCTGGAACGGGAATATGGCAGAGTAGTACAGGACGCAGAGAAGGGCTACGAGCCAGAAACCGAGGCTTGACAGGATCTTGCCTATGTCCTTTATCTTGAACGGGTCGTCTTTCTCCTCAGCCTCTCCGGTCTGGCTGTCCAGCTTGCGGTCCATGAAGTAGTATACGATGAACATTATGAGCGCTATCATCATAAGCACCACGCCGAAAGCGACGGAACGGCTGACCTCTATGCTGCCGCCCAGCTTTGCGAAGTAGGGCGAGAAGATCATGCAGGTGGCAACGCCCAGACGGGCCAGGGCCATCTCGGAGCCCATTGCAAGAGCGGTCTCCCTGCCCTTGAACCACTTGACGATACCGCGGCTGACAGTAATTCCGGCCATCTCGCATCCGCATCCGAAGATCATGAATCCTATGGCTGCCAGCTTAGCGGAAGCGGGCATTCCCGGATAGAATGGAAGCACGTCGTCTATGAATCCCGCTCCGGTGTGCCAGTTGAGGTTGTTGGTGAACCAGGTCTCGAGGCCGCTTCCGATAAACGATTTGCTGATTGCGAACCATTTTATGACGGCTCCGGCCAGCATCACGGCTCCTGAAAGGATGGCGGTGAAGCGCACGCCCATCTTGTCCAGGATTATTCCCGCGAATATCAGGAAGAAGACGAATACGTTCAGGAAGGTCTCAGAGCCTTCCATAGTACCGAAGGCCTTGGAATCCCAGCCGCGCGTGGACTCCATCAGGTCCTTGATGGGGGAGAGGATGTCCATGAAGATGTATGCGCAGAACATTGCCAGCGCCAGCAGCAGAAGTGCCGTCCAGCGCATTGCGGCGGAATCCCTGAGGGTTGTTTTGTTAACAGTGTCTGTCATAGTATGTCATTTTAGTTTTTAGAATCCGTTAATCGGTAAGAGTATGGTGGGTAGCAGCAGCAGGAACCCGATGACTATGAGCACCAGCACGCTCTTCAGTATGAACTTTGCCCAGGCGGAGTAATCTACGCGAGCCATAGCAAGGGCGGCTATCAGCACTCCCGAGGTGGGTGTTACCATATTTGTGAAGCCGTCCCCGAACTGGAAAGCCAGCACCATGGACTGGCGGCTCAGGCCAATCATATCGCACAGCGGAGCCATCACAGGGATGGTTATGGCTGCCTTTGCCGTGGCGCTTGGTATGAGCAGGTTGATGAGGGTCTGCACCGCGTACATCATCGACAGGGAGGCGGCCTTGGAACTGCCTTCAAGGGATGCCTGCATCGAGTGGAGGATGGTATCCAGCACGTGGCCGTCCTGGAGGATTATTATGATTCCGGAGGCCAGGCCCACCACCATTGCGGCGCCAAGTATGTCCTTTGCCCCGGCCAGGAATTCGGAGGCTATGCGGTTGGCCCTGAAGCCTCCCGCAATGCCGCAAAGTATTCCCATAGCCAGGAACAGGGCGGAAATCTCAGTTATGTACCAGTGGAAGAATACCACTCCCACTATCAGTGCGATAACGCTGACGGCAAGTATGCCCAACACTATCCAGTGCCTGCGGTGGCTGCCTTCATCGGCCTCCGTGGCCGATGCTCCGGCCGTGGCTGGCACCTCTTTCTTTACGCGTGAGGCGTAAATCAGGGTGAAGGCTATGAAGAGCCCCGTGAGCAGCACCCAGCAGAATATCCTGTACCCCATTCCGGAGAACATCGGGAGCCCGGACATTTCCTGGGCTATCCCCACGGTGAAAGGATTGAGGAAGGCGCTTGAAAAACCTATGTTGGACGCCCCGTAAACCACCAGAAGGCCAACAATGGCGTCATAGCCCATAGATATTGCCATAGGCACCACCAGGCCCACGAAGGGGATGGTCTCCTCGCTCATTCCGAATATGGCGCCGCCTGCCGAGAACAGCAGGGCTATGAGGGCCAGCACTGCCTTGTCATAGTGTCCGGCCTTGCTGATGAAGCGCCTGATGCCGAAATCGGCGGCTCCTGTGGCGTTCAGTATCCAGAACGCCCCGCCAACGATCAATATGAATACGATTATTCCGGCCTGCTTTACGAAGCCGTTGTACAGCGCGGAGAAAACCTGCCAGGTCTGGGGGGCGGAATCTACCCGGGTGAATACCGCGGATCCGTCCTCAGCTATGGTGTACTGACCTCCCGGCAGCAGCCAGGTGACTGCCGCACACAGCAATATCAACGAAAACAGGATGATATAGGTGTTTGGGAAGGTCCGGGGTTTCATACACGCGCGCCTCTAGCCGCGGACTTCTAGAAGGGGAGGTCGTCCGAGCTGTCTATTCCAAGGTCTATAGGTGCCTGGGGAGCGGCGGCGGCAGGAGCTGCCGGGGCTGCTGCGGGACGCGGCTGCCACCCGCCCTGCGGGTAAGCGCCCTGCGTGGGAGCGCCAGGCTGTGCGGGGGAGGCGTATCCGCCGCCATCTCCCTGCGATGCCGGATTGTCTCCCTTGCGGCCGAGGAGCTGCAGGTTGTCTACGGTGACTTCTGTGCGGGCGTGCTGCGCTCCCTGCTGGTCTGTCCAGGTGCGGGTGCGGAGCCTTCCTTCTATATAAAGCTGGGTGCCTTTGCGGATGAACCTCTCAGCTACGTCTGCGGACTGCCTCCAGGCAACTATGCTGTGCCATTCGGTGTTCTCGCGGGTCTCTCCGTTGCGGTCTTTGTATCTTTCTGTGGTTGCCAGGCGGAATGTGGCTACTTTGGTGTTTCCATCGAGGTAACGTACTTCAGGGTCTGTTCCAACGTTACCGATCAGCATTACTTTGTTCAGTGACATATCGTTTCAGTTTTAATAATTTCAAATAGCCGTACAATTTAATGATTTTTCCCGTAAAGACAACACAAACGGGATCAGGCGTTGCGTTGGCGGACCGCCTCGAAAAGCAGGATGGCGGCCGATACCGACGCGTTCAGGGAGTCCATCTCTCCCAGCATAGGGATGCGGATGTGGGCGTCGGCTGCCTTTCTCCAGGTTTCGGTCAGGCCAAGGGCTTCCGATCCCACTACAATGGCGGTGCCCCCGGTCATAGGGGTGTCGTAGTAGAGTTCGGAGTCCTGCAGCTGGGCGGTGAGGATGCGTATGCCGCGGGCCTTCAGCCACGCGGCCGCCTCCTCCGAGCCCGCGCAGGCCACGGGTACGGTGAACACCGCGCCCAGGCTGGAGCGTATGAGGTTGGGGTTGAAGATGTCGGTGAGGGGGTCGCAGATTATCACGGCGTCGGCTCCTGCGGCATCGGCGCTGCGCAGCACCGCGCCCATGTTTCCGGGCTTCTCAATGCCCTCCAGCACCATTACAAGGGGATTCTCCCCGAGGTTGAGGTCCTGCAGCGAGGGGGCGCTCCCGCGGCAGACGGCTATCAGCCCCTCGGTGCCTTCGCGAAGCGCTATGCGGGCGTATGCGGCAGGGGATACCTGGACGAACAAGTCGGCCTCAAGGCCCGAAGAGTCGCCTCCTGCCTCGGGGCAGAAGAACAGCGTCCGCGCCTTGAAACCCGCCTGCAGGGCGTGTTCCACCTCGCGCCTTCCCTCCACAATAAAAAGGGATTTCTCCCGCCTGAGGGAAGATTTTTCCCGTAGCGAGAGAAGTTCCTTTATCTTAGGATTCTGTGCAGATGTTACAGTCTCAACCTTCATTTTCCGTGTCTTCCTGGGCGGAGCGAAGGATCTTCTCCGGTTTCATCTGGGGGAAGAACAGCACGTCCTGGATGGCCGTCTGTCCCGTCATGAACATTGTCAGGCGGTCGATTCCCATACCCATACCGGAGGTTGGAGGCATACCGTACTCGAGGGCACGGACAAAGTCCAGGTCTATGTACATGGCCTCGTCGTCTCCCTTGCTCTTGAGGGCTGCCTGCTCCTCGAACCTCTCAAGCTGGTCTATAGGGTCGTTCAGCTCGGAGTAGGCGTTGGCCAGCTCCTTGCCGCAGACGAACAGTTCGAAGCGCTCGGTGAGGGTGGGATCCTTGCGGTGGCGCTTTGTCAGAGGCGACATCTCAACCGGATAGTCTATGATGAAGGTGGGCTGTGTGAGGTTCTTCTCGCAGTACTCGCCGAAGATGGCGTCTATCAGCTTGCCCTTGCCCATAGAAGGCTCCACTTCTACGTTGAGCTTCTTGCAGGTGGCGCGGAGCTCGTCCTCGTCCATTCCCTTGACGTCCACGCCGGCGTATTCCTTAATGGCGTCCAGGATGGGCAGGCGGCGGTATGTTCCGCCGAAGTCAACCTCGTTGCCCGCTATGTCCACCTTGGTGGTGCCGTTGACCCTGAGGGCCACTTTGCACAGCATCTTCTCCACGAAGTCCATCATCCAGAAGTAGTCCTTGTAGGCCACGTATATCTCCATACAGGTGAACTCGGGGTTGTGGGTCTTGTCCATTCCCTCGTTGCGGAAGTCCTTGGCGAACTCGTACACGCCCTGGTATCCGCCCACGATGAGCCTCTTGAGGTACAGCTCGTTGGCTATACGCATATACAGGTCTATGTCAAGGGCGTTGTGGTGGGTGATGAAGGGCCTTGCGGCGGCTCCTCCCGGGATGCTCTGGAGGATGGGGGTCTCCACTTCCAGGCAGCCGGCCTCGTCAAAGTATTCGCGCATCGTGGAGATGATCTTGGCTCTCTTGACGAAGGTTTCCTTCACCTGAGGGTTGATTATGAGGTCTACGTACCTCTGCCTGTAACGGAGTTCAGGGTCGGTGACGGCGTCGTGTACCACTCCGTCGGCCTCCTTCACTATGGGGAGCACCCTGAGGGACTTGCTCAGGACTGTGAGTTCCTTTGCGTGGACTGAAAGCTGGCCTGTCTGGGTGTAGAAGGCGAAACCCCTGATTCCTATTATGTCACCTATGTCAAGGAGTTTCTTGAACACGGTGTTGTACATTGTCTTGTCTTCGCCGGGGCATATCTCGTCGCGCTTGACGTATATCTGTATGCGGCCGCTGTGGTCCTGCAGTTCTCCGAAGGAGGCGGCGCCCATAATGCGGCGCGACATAAGCCTTCCTGCAATGCATACGTCCTGCAGGTTGCCCTTCTCGGGGTCATACTCCTGCGCTATGCTCTGCGCGCTTGCGTTAACCGGATATAATGCAGCCGGATAGGGCTCGATGCCCAGTTCCCGGAGCTGCTTCAAAGATTCTCTGCGGAGCAATTCCTGCTCGCTATATTCTGTATTTATCATATACGAAACATTTGCACAAAAGTACTATTTTAATTTCTAAAATTGAAATATTAGAGGTATCTTTGTAAACTTAGGAGAAGTGTGAAATGACAAAGGAATGTAAGTGGATACTGAAGGAACCGGCAGACGCTGCAAAGGTGTCCAGGCTCGCCGCCGAGCTTGGTATAGACAGCGTCCTGGCAGACCTTCTGGTAAAGCGCGGAGTGGAGACCTTCGAGCAGGCCCGCTCCTTCTTCCGCCCTTCCCTTGACAACCTTCACGACCCCTTCCTGATGAAGGACATGGACGTGGCAGTGCAGCGCGTCCGCGACGCCATAACCAGCGGCCAGAAAATCCTGGTCTACGGAGACTATGACGTGGACGGCACCACCGCCGTGTCCCTCGTCTACTCCTTCATCAAGCGCTTCACCCCCGAGGTTGACTTCTACATCCCCGACCGCTACGACGAGGGCTACGGCCTCTCCGCCAAAGGCATAAACTACGCGGCCGAGATGGGCGTAAACCTCATTATCACCCTGGACTGCGGCATCAAGGCCATCGAGAAGGTCAAGTACGCCCGCAGCAAGGGTATAGACGTGATAATCTGCGACCACCACCTTCCGGAAGAAGAACTCCCGGATGCCGTGGCAGTCCTGGACCCCAAGCGGGAAGACTGCAACTATCCTTTCGACGACCTCTCCGGCTGCGGCGTAGGTTTCAAGCTGGTGCAGGCGTATTCCATCCGCTACGGCATTCCTTTTGAATCGCTTGTACCGTTGCTTGACCTGCTGGTGGTAAGCATCTCGGCCGACCTTGTTTCAATGGTCGGAGAGAACAGGGTGCTCGCGCACTTCGGCCTCAAGCAGCTTAACGAGAACCCCCGCAAGGGCCTTCTGGCAATGATAAAACTGTCTATGCTGGAGCCGGGTCACCTGACTATAGACGACATCGTCTTCAAGATTGGTCCGCGCATCAACGCCGCGGGAAGGATGGAGACGGGACGCCTGGCAGTGGAACTGCTCACGGCCACCGACACCCAGGAGGCAATGCAGATAGGGGAGAAGATAAACGAGAACAACAACGAGCGCAAGAGCATAGACAGGGAGATAACCCAGGAGGCGCTGGAGATGGTGGAGAAGGGGCAGTGCCTCATAAAGGACAACGCCATTGTGGTGTACAACCCCAAGTGGAACAAGGGCGTGGTAGGAATTGTGGCGTCGCGCCTTGTGGAGGCCTTCTACAAGCCCACTGTGGTGCTCACCAAGTCCAACGGGTTCATCACCGGATCGGCCCGCAGCGTTGCCGGGTTCGACCTGTACGAGAGCATTGAGCATTGCGCAGACCTTCTGATAGACTTCGGCGGCCACGTATACGCCGCGGGCCTTACATTGAAGGAAGAGAACATAAAGGAATTCGCCCAGAGGATAAACACCTTCATCTCCGGAAAGATAACGGAAGAGATGCTTACCCCGGTGGTGACGCTGGACGCAAGGCTCGACTTCGCCCAGATCACGCCCAAGTTCCTCAGGCTGCTGAAGCAGTTCCAGCCTTTCGGACCGGGCAACAACAATCCGCTGTTCCTCACAGAGAACGTGTATGACGGGGGGAACGGCCGCAAGGTGGGCGCCGGCGGCGTGCATATGAAACTGGACCTTATCCAGGAGTCCCAGCCCTACCACCAGATTCCCGCCATCGCGTTCAACATGTCGGATTATTACGACTACATAAAGGCCGGCAATCCTTTTGACGCCTGCTACTCTATTGTGGAGAACTACTACCGTGGAAACTCCACCATACAGTTGAGGATAAAGGACCTGCACGAGCGTGAAGAAGTCATTTGACAAACGAATAATCAAATTATCCTAGAATATGCTATTTACTTTACTCCAGTCTGAAATCGAGGGCGTAACCGCCCAGGTTATTCCGCAGGAACAGTCTTTCTCTCTCATCAAGATGGCCTCCAAGGGTGGCTGGCTGATGATAGTCCTGGTCCTGCTTTCAATTGCGGCAATCTACATCTTCGGCAAGAAGTGGTGGATGATAAACCGCGCCAACAAGATTGACAAGAACTTCATGAGGGACATCAGGGATTACATCCACGAGGGCAAGATCAAGTCTGCCGCAACCCTGTGCCAGAGGTACGATTCTCCTATCGCCCGCCTCGTAGAGAAGGGAATCGAGCGCATCGGCCGTCCCCTGAGCGACATCCAGACTTCAGTGGAGAACACCGGAAATGTTGAGGTGGCCCGCCTGGAGAGGGGACTCCCGTTCCTCGCCACCATAGCCGGAGGCGCCCCTATGATCGGATTCCTCGGAACCGTAATCGGTATGGTGCAGGCTTTCTTCGACATGGCCAACGCCGGAAACAACATCGACATCACGCTGCTTTCCAACGGTATCTACACCGCAATGATCACAACCGTGGGCGGTCTTATCGTGGGAATCCTGGCATATTTCGGATACAACTACCTTACATCAAGAATTTCTGACCTGGTATTCAGGATGGAGAGCGCAACCATAGACTTCATGGATCTCCTTCACGAGCCGGCAGCTGACAAGGAGGAATAGAAATGGCTATCAGAAGAACCACTAAGGTGATTTCGGACATTTCGATGTCGTCAATGACAGACATCGTGTTCCTGCTGCTCATCTTCTTCCTGGTTACGTCCACCCTCGTAAACCCCAACGCCCTCAAACTGTTGCTCCCCAAGAGCACCGGGCAGGTTTCGGCAAAGGCAACCGTGAGCGTCTCCATAAAGGACTGGGGCAACGATACCTATACCTACCACATCAACGGAAGCGAGATTCCGGTGATGGAGTCCCAGGTAGAGGACGAACTGGTGGGACTGCTGCAGATGGAAGAGGACCCTACGTTTTCAATCTATTCTGACGAGAGCGTCCCCATACGCGAGGTGGTGTCAATGATGAACATAGCCAAGCGGAACCATTATAAAGTGATACTGGCAACACAACCTGAATAATGAAAGAATATCTGAGAGTAAGAGGCAAGGCAGAGAAGACCTCCACCTGGGTGGGTCTGGGCACTGCTGTGCTGGTGCACCTGGCCGCAATACTCTTCTGCAGTTTCACAGGGCTCTCGTACCTGTATCCGCCTCCTGAGGAGAACACCTTCCTGATGGACTTCAGCCAGGTTGAGGAAGAGGATACGCCAATGAGGTACGGCACGCAGCCGCGTGGAGAGAATCCTGACCTGGACCGCCCCATAGAGCTGGTCCAGAGGGCGGAATCTCCGGTGCAGGCCCCTGTTTCGCAGAACCTCTCCCCGGCCTCCAGGCCGGACGATTTCGGCGACGTCGACGTGCCGGCACCCAACAAGGAGCCGGAACTTGACCAGCGCTCGCTGTTCCCGGGCATGGCCCCTCAGGACACCTCCGTCCAGGCGCCGCATTCAGCCAGGGAAGCTTCAAACACATACAAGGCCGGCCAGCCTGACGGAAATACCAGCAAGGGCAACACGGCCGGAACCCCGAATGTACACCTTAAGGGACGTTCAGTTGTCGGAAACCTCCCCAGGCCGACCTATAACGTCCAGAGAGAAGGAAAGGTAGTTGTGGCAATTACCGTAGACCAATATGGAAAAGTGACCCAGGCGGTGCCTGGAGCCGACGGAACCACAGTCACAGACCAGACTCTGTGGGCGGCGGCAAGGAAAGCGGCTATGGAGTCCCATTTCAACCAAACAAACGACCCTGTGCCTTCACAGGGAACAATAACTTACGAATTTAAATTAAAGTAATGGACACAGAGAAAAAGTATT
>JAGCVB010000017.1 GCA_017962585.1 Bacteroidales bacterium | reverse complement strand
GCGAAAGCAGCCTCGACAGCTTCCTTGAGAGCAGCCTTAGCCTCATCTGTCTTACCAAGCCTTGCAAGAACCTCAGCCTGGATGAACTTAAGCTCGTGGAAACTCAGGAAGTGTACAGGGGCAACCTCTGCAAAGAAGAACACATCGTAAGCATATTTATACTGACTCTCCTCAGGTGCTCCGGTAGGTGCAAGATAATCCTGAGCGGTTTCAAGGTCGTACCACTCCCAGTAATTGCTGTGCCAGTAAACCCTGTCACCGCGAGGGTCGTTGCGCTCTGCAAGTTTACTCCACATACTGGTACCGGAAGAGATACCGTCACGGCTCCACTCGAAGTCGAACAGGGGGTTCTGGTTACTTCCGCCATATTTCATTGAAGCCTGCTCAGCTGCAGAAGAGAATGATTTTGAAACATAGTCAAGAATCTTGTTGTAATCTGCATCCTTGCTGCTGGAGCGACCGATAAGCCTGAGAGTATAGCGGGCTTTGAGACCGTTGATGAACTTAACCCAAGAGGCGCTGTTTCCTCCGTAGATGAAGTCGAACTGTCCTGCGCCGCTGGCGCCGCCGCTGAATGTTGCCTCAGCCTCGTCAAGAAGACGGAACACTTCGGTGTAAATGCTCTGCTGGCTGTCTGCCTTGGGGTAAGGGAACTCTGAAGGATTGCCAACCTCTGTATAAGGCATGTCACCGAACATATCGGTTCCAAAAGCGAGGTCGTATGCAAGCATAACCTTGGCAATGGCCCCTACCTGGGCAGCCTCGGGTCCGTTCTCTTCCTGACTCTTTTCAATGGCGATCTTGGCATTGCGGATGTTGTAGAAGAGATCTCCCCAACCGTTGTTGAAAGTAGAAGACACCCTGACCTCGGCTGAACGCTTTTCGGCATTGTACAGCTGGTTATGGGTACCGGTCCAGTACTCTACGTAAGAACCTATGTATGTGTTGAAATCTCCACCATTAAGGTTCTGGGATGTACGGAGGACCAAATCAGGAATGATGAACTTGGCAGTAACGTCACTGGCATTGTCCAAGTTTGCATTGATCTCGTCCATCTTGTCCTCAGAGCAAGCAGCGAATGAGAAAGCAAGAATAGAAAGGACAAGTGCGGATTTTAAAAGTCTGAATATATTTTTCATAATCAAATCCTCCTAGAAATTAAATGTGAGACCAAATCCATAGCTGGAGGTAGCAGGCAGTGAGAATCTTTCGAAACCACCGGCCATATTGTTGTTACCCTGGGAAGCCTCCGGGTCGAATCCCGGGATTGCAGTCCACAGAAGAATGTTGCGGGCGAATGCGCTGGCAGTGATCGATCCCCAGTTTGCCTTTACAACAGGATAGCTGAGGGAAATCTCCCTGAGCTTGAGGTATGAAGCGTCATTTACAAAGTACTTGGAAATGTCGTTCATGGTGCTGAAGAAGCTCTGTGCCTGCGATCCGGGGATGGCGATGTCGTTAGGAGCGAACGCTGTAGGATTGCCCTCTGCGTCGCGGGCGGTAACCTTTACAGAAGGCTCGAAATCGAAGATGAAGGATTCTTTGGCCCTGTAGTCCATAGACCTCTTGGATGTTCCATAGTAGTCCATCATAGTGAAGGTTCCGGCGTACATCATTCCACCCTTCTTCCAGTCGAATACCATATTGAGTCTGAGTCCCTTCCAGTTGAAACCTGTGCTGAGGCCCATTGTGAAATCAGGAGATACAGCACCAAGCACTGCATTGTCTCCAGCAATAGGGAATCCCTTTTCGTCAACGATAACTACTCCGTCATCATTGCGGTCATAGTCGATACCGTAAATAACAGGGTACTTGTCACCGATACCGGCACGTACCTGAGGCTCTACGAATCCTCCAAGCATAATGTTGGGAACGCCTTCTGCAAGCTCGTCAACATAGTTGTCGATCTTGGTGAAGTTGATATCGATGTCCCAGGTGAAGTCTCTTGTCTGGACGGGGATGAATCCTACGGTAAGCTCGTGTGTGTTGGTGTGAACCCTACCGGCGTTGGTAACCTTGCTGCCATAACCGGTGGAAGCAGCCATTGGAATTCCAAAGATCTGATCTTTCACGTTCTGGCGTGAGTAGGTGTACTCGAGGTTGATCCTTCCGTCGAAGAATGCCAGGTCGATACCGCCTTCATAAGATTTGGTGTTCTGAGGATGGAGGTTCGGGTCATAGATGGTACTTGTAGGAACAAGTGACACTACTCCGTTTGTAGGATACATAGCGGGGGTTCCGCCTGAGAATCCGCCACCGAATCCGGGAGTACCGTAATAAGGCTCGACGAATGATCCTGCCTGACCTACCTCAGCGTAGGAAGCCCTGAGTTTACCATAGGTGAGGACATCGTTCTTGAGAGCGTCAAGCTCTGTGAAGATGAAGCCGATACCTACGGAAGGATAGGTGAAGGTACGGTTGCCGTGAGGCATTGAAGATACATAGTCGGACCTGATGGTTGCATTGAGGAAGAGCATGCTCCTGTAATCAGCAGCAACCTCGGCGAAGGTACCGAATGTCAGGGAATAACCCTGGCCGAAACCAGCATCGTAAGTAGAAACGTTGTTCAGATGGTTGAATCCGGCAAAGTTGAAGGCCTGTCCGTAAGCGGTAAGGTTCTTTGACTTTGAGTAGATAATCTCGTTACCTACGATTGCGGAAAGGTTCCAATCTTCGTTGACATCCCACATATAGTTTGCAGTAAGCAGGGAGTTGAAAGTGTTCCTTGTATAAGCCCTCTCATAAACTTCTCCTGTGGTATTCTTACTGTTGTAACCGAACATATCTTCATAAAGAGTGGAATATGCATCGACACCAAGCTGGTATTTCACGTCAAGGGTGTGTGCGCTGGCGCTGAAGTCTGTCTTGAAGTCGAGCCAGGCGTTTCCGAAGAAGCGCTGTGTATCCTCTGTGAAGGAATTGTTCTTGGTAGCCCAGATAGGGTTGTTGAAGTTGGTGGCACGGTAAAGAGTCTGCTTGTAAGGGTCTCCGTCGTAGTGATAGGGGATGCCGACAAGGTCGTAACTGGTAGGTGCACCATAGATTGTGGCAACGATACCGTCGTTGGCTCCAGACTGCTTGCTGATCCAGGACTGAACGTAATTGCCTGTGAAACCAGCGGTGAACCAGGGGTTGAGCTTCTGCTCGGCACCTATACGGGCGTTGTAACGCTTGAGTCCGGTGTTGGGAACAATACCGGTGGTGTTGGTATTACCGAGGGAAACCACGAAATTACCGGTTCCGCTGTTGTGGCTTACGCTGATATTGTTGCTGAATGAGTGTCCGGTGTTGAAATATCCGCGGATATTGTCATATGCCTGAGGAGTTACCCAGCCGTCAAGGCCGCCCTGCTCCCTCTGGATTACACGGTACATTCCAGGATGGCCGTTGGCATCTCCACCATAGGTGGGATCTTTGGGAAGGTCAGAGATAAGCGGACCCCAAGCCAAGGAAGTGGTAGGTGAATACTTGCCGCCGGAACCCTGTGCGTACAGGTTGTTGACCTCGGGAACCACTGCCAGCTTGTCGAATGAATAGTTGGTGGTGAAGGTTACGTTGGTCTTTCCTGCTGCAGAGGCTGATCCTTTCTTGGTGGTGATGACGATAACACCGTTGGTTGCGCGCATACCGTAAAGGGCGGCTGCAGCCTGTCCCTTAAGGATGTTCACGCTCTCGATGTCGTTAGGGTCGATATCCACTGAACGGCCTGCCATATCGGCACCGGTAACGGAGTTACCTGTGCTACGGTCAGGTGTGGAGGCAACCGGCATACCGTCGATAACGTACAGAGGCTGGTTGTTTCCGTCGAGTGAACGGGCACCACGGATGACAATTCTTGAAGATGCACCAGGCATACCTGAAGATGAGTGGATTTCCAGACCGGAAACCTTACCCTGCAGGGCGCCGCTGAGTGAAGAGCTGGCAGCCTGTGTAAGTGCGTCTCCCTTAACGTCCTGGACTGCATATCCAAGAGCCTTCTTCTCACGGGAGATACCGAGAGCGGTAACGACTACTTCTTCCAGCAATTCGTTGTCTACGTCAAGGGCAACGTTGATTGTTGACCTTCCGTTGACAGGAACTTCTGCTGTCTTGTAACCGATAGAAGAGATGATGAGGGTAGCATTTGAAGGTGCTGTAAGAGTGAACCCACCGTTGATGTCGGTCACTGTACCCGTCGTCGTACCTCTTAAAATTACAGATGCTCCGGGGATTGACTCGCCGTTGGATGCGTCAGTAACGACTCCGGAAACGGAAACGTTCTGAGCGAACAGCGTTGTCGCCAACAGAAGGAGCACCATGGAAAGTGTAATACGGACTTTCTTCATAGGTCGATGATTAATTAATAATAACTGTATACTAACTACTTAGTTTTTCCTATTTAGGGAATATACTTGCAAATATACGCATAAAATTACATTATCTCCAAATTTCAGCGAAAATTTGAAACCTGGAGAAATGCTTATCCTTCAACGCTAAAACGCGATTTTATGTCTTTTTTTCTAATAATTTAAAACTTTTAATATTAAACTGTAATGAAAGGTCGTGGTTTTAGTTTTAAATTATTACTTTTTTGCTATGTATTTTTCCCAATTCCAAGCAGCCCTCAAGGTCTCCTCAACAGGCCTTTCAGCCTTCCATCCGAGCTCCTTATTGGCTTTTGAGGGGTCCGCCCACACGGCTGTGACATCTCCGGGCCTGCGCGGGGCAAACCTGTAATTCAGTTTGATGCCGTTGACTTTTTGGAAGGCGTTCACGAGTTCCAGCACGGACACGGGCCTTCCCGTACCAATGTTGAATATCTCGTAGGGCTCCTTCATCTTATCCTCCATCATACGGCTTACCGCACATACGTGCGCCTTGGCCAGGTCGACTATGTCTATGTAGTCCCTCAGGCAGGTTCCGTCGGGGGTAGGATAATCGTTTCCGAATATCGACAGGCACTCCCTCTTCCCTATTGCAGTCTGGGTGATGAAAGGCACCAGGTTGTTGGGCACGCCCCTTGGAAGTTCTCCTATGAGGGCTGAGGGGTGGGCGCCGATGGGATTGAAGTACCTCAGGGCTATTCCCCTGACGTTGCCGTACGCCTTGACAGAGTCGCGAAGGATGTCTTCGCATATCTGCTTTGTGTTGCCGTACGGCGATGTGGCCTCCTGCCTCGGAGACTCTTCCGTAACGGGGAGTTCCTCAGGCTGGCCGTAAACCGTGGCCGAAGAGGAGAACAGGATGTTCCTGCACCCGTGCGTACGCGCGACATCAATAATGTTGAGGAAAGAGTCCAGGTTGTTGCGGTAGTACATCACGGGCTGCTCAACGGACTCCCCCACCGCCTTGAACGCCGCAAAATGGATGACGGCTTCTATCTTGTTTGCCTGGAAGAGCCTTTCTACGGCATTCCGGTTGCAGAAATCCACTTTGAAGAAAGGGATCTTGCGTCCGGTTATCTTGCGGGCACCCAGCAGACAGGTCTTATCGCAGTTGGACATATTGTCCGCCACTATGACGTCATAGCCGGCTTGAATGAGCTCTACCGTCACGTGGCTTCCGATGAATCCTGCACCGCCTGAAACTAATACCGTCTGCGCCATCTTTTGTTTTTAATTCGGCCAAATATAGATAAATTTGTGGTGAGATGAAAAGAATCTGCATTTATTTGTTGCTGTCGTTCCTGGCTTTCGCGGGCAGCGCACACGCGCAGCAGGCCTTCCAGGGCGCTGTGTGGGGCGCTTACGCCGTGCGTGCGGACGGCAAGGTCCTCCTGGACAACCAGAGCGACATCCTTATGGTACCGGCCTCCAATGTCAAGATAATAACCGCCGGAACGGCCCTTGAGACCCTGGGCAAGAACTTCCGCTGGGACACCAACCTTGCTTATACCGGAACCATTGAGGACGGCGTGCTCAAAGGAGACATATACATAATAGGAGGAGGCGACCCCACGACAGCGGCCGGCGGCAACGCCGACGCCGTCTTCGCCCAGTGGAGGGAGCTGATGCTGGCCAAGGGCATAACCTCCGTGGACGGCAACATAATCGGGGATCCGCGCTTCTATGACGGCGCGCCCGAGGCCACCAGCTGGCAGTATGAAGACATAGGCTTCTACTACGGCAAGGGCCCCGAGGCCCTCAACTACTATAAGAACTCCCAGGATCTCAGCGCGACGGCGGGAAAGGCAGTCGAAGACCCTGTGCAGATAAGCGTGACCGGCCCCCAACTGCCCTGGATGCGTTATACCCACACCTGCACCACAGGAGAATCCGGCAGCGGAGACAAGCTTTACTTCTACAACAGCGACCTGGCCCCCGTGGGATCTATGCGCGGCACCCTTGGCCTGGGCGTGAAGAACAAGAATGAGCAAGTGTCCAACCGCTTCCCAGCTTACACCTGCGCGTACTATTTCCACAAATATCTGCAGCAGAACAGCATAAGCATCACCGGATGCTACGCCGACATAACCCCCGAAGGCTACGTCCGCACAGACCTGGATACCCCTTCTGACGAAAAGGCCGCGGAGTGGAGCCAGATGAAGAACATAGGCAGCAGCTACTCCGTGCAGCTTTCACAGGTGGTCCAGGAAATGCTGCATACCAGTGACAACTTCTACGCCGAGGCTACCTTGCAAGCCCTCGGCCTCAACGTCAGCGGACACACAGACTACGCCTCCGGCACCGCCGCGATAGAAGAATTCGCAACGGAGATGGGGCTCGACACAAAGGGGATGCGCCTCAAGGACGGCAGCGGCCTTTCCCGTGCCAACTACGTCTCCCCCGCCTTTTTCGTCTCCTTCCTCAAGATGATGATGGACACTCCATCGTACGAGGTGCTCCTTGAATCGCTGCCTCAGCCCGGATACGGCACCCTGGCCACCTATCTGTCAGGCGCCTCCCAGGACTTCAAGAAACGCGTGAGGATGAAGACCGGATCTATGGACGGCGTCCGCTGCCTGAGCGGATACATCCTACCGGCCGACGGCAAAAAAGAGAACACCATAATCTTTTCAATTATGGTGAACAACTCTACGGCCACGTCCCGCAACCTTATTTCAGAACTGGACCGGATGATCCAGAACCTGGCGCGCTAGAACGCCAGGCTCTCTCCCCTGTAGAAATCAAGCAACTTAGCCTGGTACAGAGCCTCGTACCTGGCCTGGAGGTAGTTTGACTGCGCCTCAAGGTAGCGGGCGCGGGAGTCGTTGTACTCCGCGATGTTGGCCTTGCCGTTGTCATATTTCTCCCGGGTGAGGACGAACGCCTGCTCCGCGCTGGTGGCCGCGGCCTGGCTGCTGGAGCACTTGGCCTGCGCGCCCACGGCGTTGTAGTACGCCTGCTGAATCTCCTTGTACAGGCTCTTGCGGGCGTTTTCTAGCTGAAGTTCCTGGTTCATCAGGCCCAGGCGGGCGTTCTTCACGTTATTGCGGACGGAGAAGCGCTGGAAGATGGGCACGCTCAGCGAGAGGCCCACGTACTGGCTGAAGTTCTTTTCCAGCTGGTTGCCGAAAGAGGCACTTGCGCCCAGGCTGTTGGTGTAGTAATTGGTGCCGATTCCGCCGTTGAGCGACAGCCTTGGGAGGCCGGCGCCGCGGGCCCTGTCCACCGCAATCTTGGCCGATTCCACCGCCAGCTCTCCGGAGAGGATGACGGGTTTCACGTTGATGGCCTCCGCGTAGACAGCCTCCGGCAGCATCAGGAGCCCCGGCTGGAGGGCGGATTCGGGCGGAGAGGCCACGTCGAAGCCGTCCGGAGACTCAAGCTCCAGCAGCTGCGAGAGGTCCAGCAGGGCCATATTCAGGTTGTTGCGGGCCTGGACGCTGCTCAGGCGCGTCTGCTCCAGCGAGGCCTGCTGCGCAGCCACCTCGGCGGAGCTCACCTTGCCGGTGGCCTCCATAACTTTGATGCGCTCCGTCTGCACGGAATCGCGCGCCACCTGCTCCAGGGCCACCTGGAGAATCTCCTTGCAGTACAGTATCTGGATGTAGGCCTGGGCCACGGCCACGCGGACATCGTCCTTGGCCCTCTCCAGATCGAGGGTGGCGGACTGCAGGTCCAGTCTGGCCAGCTTGATTCCGTTGCTGATGTCGAAGCCCTGGAATATGGGGATGTCGGCTCCCAGCGAGAACGACGTGCTGGTGGTGTTGGCGTTGGAGTAGGTGTTGTCCGCCGTGAGTCCACGCCCGAACGACAGGTTCTCGGAGGCGCTGGCACTCACGCCCGGAAGCCGGCGGGAGATGGCAGAATTGAGGTCGACCTCCTTCTGCTCCACGCCCAGCCCGCTCTGGCGGACGCTTATGTTGTGCTCCAGGGCGTAGTCTATGCACTCCCGGAGCGTCCAGGCGCGCTGCTGGGCGGCGGCCGTCAGCACGCCCGCGGCCAGCAAAGCCGCTGCAAACATCATCTTTCTCATACTAATTCTCCTCTTCTTCAATTATCTGGGGACCGCGCACCGTGTCCCCGGCCTTGAGGCCTGACTTTATCTCTATGTCCACGCCGTCGGACAGGCCGGTCTCCACCTTGGTGCGGGTGTACTTGCCGTCGTCGCCTTTCAGGTACACGTAAATGTCGTCCCCGTCAAAATCCAGGGCGCTTTCAGGCACGTACAGCACCTGATGCACTGAATCCAGCACGAACTCGGCGTTGGCGCTGTAGCCGCTTCGTATTGTCACGCCTTCCTGGGTTGCCACCGCCGCCTTTATCTCGAACTGGTTTGCGCCGTTGTTCTCCACGGCCTTGGGCGATATGTACTCCAGCGTGGCTACGGACTCATAGTCCGCCAGCGCGCCTATGGTGATGGTCAGGGGCATACCCTCCACCAGCGAGCCCACCTCCGTCTCGTCAATGTTGCCGTCGAAAATCAGGTCCGACATATTGGCCACCGTGGCCACCGTGGTGCCGTCGTTCATCGTATTGGCCTGGATCACGGAGTTGCCCACCTTCACAGGGATATCCAGGATGAGGCCCGTGATGGTGGAGCGCACCAGCGTGCTGCTGCTTGTGGCGTTGGAGCGGGAGACGCCGTCGCGGATGACCTCCAGGGCATCCTGCGCCGCCGTCCGCTCCTCCTTGGCCTGGTTGTAGGCCTGCAGCACCTGGTCGTACTCTTCCTGGCTTACCAGGTTCTGGTCGTATAGGGTCTTCTCCCTCTCGTAATTGGTCTGGGCCTGCTTCAGGTTGAGTTCGGAGAGGCGCACGCGGCTCTCGGCGGAACTCAACTGGTTCATATCCGGAATCACCTTGAGCTTGGCTATCACCTCGTTCTCCTGCACCATCTGGCCGGCCTCCTTGTACAACTCGGCTATGATGCCGTTTATCTGCGGCTTCACGTTCACCTCGTTGCGCGGCTCAATCTTTCCGGTGATGATGGTAGTGCGCTGAATATCCCCCACTGCCACCTCTATGTCCTGGTATTTGATATCCTTGGGCCTGCTCTTCCGGTAAAGGAAAACGAAAGTCCCCAAGAAAAGTATGGCTATCAGAGCCAACAGAATGTACCTGGTAATCTTTTTCATATGGTTTTTGTTTTATTATTCGTCTCTCATCGCGTCCACGGGCTTTATGTGCATAGCCCTGAGCGCCGGGGCCAGGCCTGCCAGAACGCCCATCACCGCCAGCAGCCCGGCAGCCGCTATGGCCGTCCAGAAGCTTATCTGGAAAGGCGCGGCCCCGAACTCGGAATTGGCCGTGATCTTCTCCAGCCCCTCCAGCATAAACACCGAGAACACTATGCCTATGGAGCCCGCAGCAAGCGTAAGCGTCACGCTCTCCGCTATTATCTGCCCCAGGATCTGCCTGGGAGTGGCCCCTATGGCCCTGCGGATGCCTATCTCCGTGGTCCTCTCCTTGACCGTCACCATCATAATGTTGGAAACGCCTATCGCGCCCGCCAGAATGGTTCCGAGACCTACAAGCAGCACCAGGATGTTCAGGCCCAGGAAGAGGTTGTCCACAATTCCGAACAACTGCTCAGTGTTCACCATTCCCAGCGCCGGCTTGTCAGTGGGGTCGAAGCGGTGCTCGCGCGCCACAATCTGGCGTATCCTGTCGTCCAAGGAAGACATCTTGACTCCCTTCTTGCCCGTCATGGCTATCAGGTCCACCCTGGAGCCGCCCCTGTACAGCTTCTGCACAACCGGCATAGGAATCAGCGCCGTGCGGCTCATATTTCCGTTTATGCTTATGTTGCCGGAACTGATGTCCACTCCCACAATCTGGTAGAAGACGGGGCCTATCTTAATGAACGTCCCGCACGGATTGCCTCCGTCAGGGAACAGGGTGTTGTAAATCCTCCGGCCTATTACGCAGACCTTGCGCTCCTGCAGGCAGTCAGTCTCGTTCAGGTAGCGGCCGTATTTGAGCATAGGCTCCTCAATCTGGGCGTAATCGGCATAGATGCCTTTTATGTAGCAGTCCTGAGAGTGGTTGTCATACTCCGCAGTCTGGTTCCAGGCCGACAGGACGGGTGTCACCACCGCCAGTTCGGGAATCATCATACCCAGCCTGTCCTTGTCCTTGACCACCAGGTCCCAGCGGCGGTTCTCGCCTATGCCCCTGAAGGGCTTTGTGGTGCGGTTGGGGAATATGATGGTGGCGTTGGTGGCAAAGCCGGAGAAGTTGTTGGCCAGGATCCTTTCAAGGCCGTGGCTTCCACCCACAAGGAACAGCAGCATGAACAGGCCCCAGAATATGCCGAACCCCGTAAGCAGGGTCCGGCTCCTGTTCCTGGCCAGAGACTCGGTTATCTCCTTGTATGAATCCCAGTCTATCCTCATTATTCTGCTCTCAATGCTTCTATAGGCCTTACCCTGGCCGCCTTGAGGGCGGGCACAAGTCCGGCTATGGTTCCTGCCACAATCAGCAGCAGGGTAGCCTCAAGGGCCACGTTTACTCCCACGGTGGGGTCTATCAACACGGCTATCTGCTCTCCCATTATGTCCATCGTGCTGGAGCCGAGGGTCTTGTCCAGCACCTCGCAGGCCACCAGGCCCGCCACCATACCTACATATCCGAAGATTGTGGTAATTGTCACGCTCTCTGCCATTATCAGCTTGGTTATGCTTAGGGGAGAAGCCCCTATGGCCTTGCGGATGCCGAATTCGTGCGTCCGCTCCTTGACGGTTATGAGCATTATGTTGCTCACGCCCACTATTCCGCCCAGCAGCGTGAAAAGACCTATTATCCACAGGGCTATGTTCAGCACCCTGCGCGCCTTGCCCATCTGCAGGTTCTGGGTGAAGCGGTTCTCCAGCCACAGCGCTCCGTTGTCCGTGGGCGAAGCGCGGTGCCTCAGGTTGATTGCTGCGCGATACGTCTTCTCGAACTCCTCGTTGGCCTCCTCTGTGTCAAGGCCGTGGAAAGAGAAGGTGAAGTCGTCGATATCGTTGCCCTTGTTGTATACTTTCTTTACTGTGGTGAAGGGGGCGAACATAAGGTTGTCGCTGGACATAAGGTCAGAAGCGGTGATGCCCACCACCCTGTACATTATTCCGTTGATCTTGAGCCTCTCTCCCATCAGCGCCTTTACGTCGCGGCCGTCCGGGAGCAGGTTCTCCGCCATCCTTTCGGGAATCACCACCACCTTACGGTTCTCCTCAAGGTCTTTCCGGTCTATGAAACGCCCGTAGCGGAGCTTTATCTTCTCCACGTCCAGCCTCGAGGGATAATTGCCTTCCAGATAGCCGGAAGAGCGCTTGCGGCCGCGCACAACGGTGACGCTGGTGCCCACGGTGGGGGTTATGTCGTCGACGTGGGCGGCGAAGGCGGGACCCAGCGTAAGGGCCATGTCCTGGTCCTGGAGCGTGATCCGCCGGCCGCTCTGGAGGCCGTCGTAGGGCTCCGAAGTACGGCCCGGATATACTGCTATGGTATTGGAAGCGAAGGAGCCCGAAGCCTGGCCGAAAGAATTGATGAGGCCGTTGCCGGCGCCCAGCAAAACTATCAGCATGAATATGCCCCAGGCAACCGCGAATCCGGTAAGGACCGTGCGCAGTTTGTTCCGGCGTATGCTCTCGTATATTTCTATGAAAAGGTCCCTCATCACTTCATTATGGATCCTGCACCCAGGACAGACGCGTTGTGCAGGGCGTTCTCCTCTATCTCTCCAATTATACCGTCCTTGATATGGACAATCTTGTTTGTGCAGTTGGCCACGCCGCTCTCGTGGGTCACCACTATTATGGTGACTTTCTCGTCCCTGTTCAGCTGCCCCAGCAGGGCCATTACCTCCTCTGAAGTCTTGGAATCAAGGGCTCCTGTAGGCTCGTCAGCCAAGATTATGCGGGGATTCGTGATTAGCGCGCGGGCTATGGCCACCCTCTGCTTCTGGCCTCCGGACATCTCGTTGGGGTAATGCCCCGCCCAGTCCGCCAGGCCCAGCCTGTCCAGGAACTCCATTGCCATAGCGTGGCGCTTGCGGCGCGGAACTCCCTGATAGAACAACGGCAGTTCCACGTTCTCCACGGCGGTTTTGAATCCTATGAGGTTGAAAGACTGGAAGACGAAGCCTATCATCCGGTTGCGGTAGTCCGCAGCCTGCTTCTCGGTGAGGTCCTTTATCAACTTGCCGGCCAGCCAGTACTCGCCGGTGTCGTAATTGTCCAGGATTCCCAGTATGTTAAGGAGAGTTGACTTTCCGGAGCCGGACGCACCCATAATGGATACAAACTCGCCTTCTTCTATCTGCAGGTTGATGCCTTTCAGCACGTGAAGAGGCTGCGCTCCGAAATATGTTTTGTTTACGTCTTTTAAATCTATGATCATCATTACACTACTAACGGCCGCGGCCTACTTGAAAAGCTCCTTCACCAGAGCCGGTATGCCGGACACCTTCACAATCTTTATGTCACTCTGGGGCAGCTTGTCCAATTTGGAGTACGAAGAAATGTAAATCTTTTTGAATCCCAGGCGGCTGGCTTCGGCTATGCGCCTCTCTGTCTGGGACACGGGGCGTATCTCTCCGCTGAGGCCCACCTCTGCCGCGAAGCAGACGTCGGACGGAAGCGGATAGTCGAAATTGGAAGACAGCACCGCGCATATCACGGCCAGGTCGCAGGCGGGATCGCTCACCTTGAGGCCGCCGGCAATGTTCAGGAACACATCCTTGGCGCCAAGGCGGAAGCCGGCGCGCTTCTCCAGCACGGCCAGCAGCATGTTCAGGCGGCGCGAGTCGAAGCCCGTGGCGGAACGCTGCGCCGTTCCGTACACGGCGGAGCTGACGAGCGCCTGCACCTCGAACAGCAGCGGACGGGTGCCGTCCAGCGTGGTGCCTATGGCGGTGCCGCTGAGGCCTTCCTCGTGCATCGGGATAAGCATCTCGGAAGGATTGGGCACTTCACGCAGGCCTGCGGCGGTCATCTCGAACACGGCCAGCTCCGAAGTGGAGCCGAAGCGGTTCTTGATGCTCCGCAGGATGCGGTACGCGCCGCGGTTCTCACCCTCGAACTGCAGCACCACGTCCACAATGTGCTCCAGCACCTTGGGACCCGCGATGTAGCCGTCCTTTGTGATGTGGCCGATGAGGATGACGGCTATTCCGCTCTCCTTGGCAAAACGCAGCAGCGCGGAGGCCACCTCCTTCACCTGGCTCACCGAGCCGGGCGTGGAGTCTGCCGCAGAGGTATACATAGTCTGCACGGAATCCACCACCATCAGCGCAGGTTTCATCTGCGCGGCCTGGTCCAGGACGTCGTCTATGCAGGTTTCGCTGAAGATATGGCAGTGCGGGGCGCTTCCTCCAAGGCGGTCGGCGCGCATCTTAACCTGGCGCGCGCTCTCTTCTCCCGTCACGTACAGAGTCTCAAGGTCAGGACAGGCCAGGGGAATCTGGAGCGAAAGGGTGGATTTGCCTATGCCCGGCTCTCCGCCGATGAGCACCAGCGATCCGGGCACGATTCCGCCTCCCAGCACGCGGTCAACCTCGGCATAGCCGAGGGATATGCGCTGCTCTGCAGAGGAGGAAATGTCCGACAGCTGCTGCGGCGCGCGCACGCTGCCGGCAGAAGTGTTACGGGCCTTTGTGACACCGGTTTCCAGCGTCTTCTCCACCATAGTATTCCATTCCCCGCAGGCAGGGCAGCGGCCCATCCATTTAGAATATTCGTTTCCGCAGGAGGTGCAGTACCATACAGATTTGCTCTTTGATCCCAGTGTCGCCATAATCTATAATATTGACGTCTAATAGACGTGATTGTTTCTCGGAAGGTTGAAAACTTCCATATCTTTTATTTCCCCCGCCTCTATCTTGAAACGAAGGGCGGTCTTTACAGTATGCCATCCCTGGTTTCCGCAGGCCCCGGGATTGATGTACAGCATATCATACCGCTGGTCCTGCATAACCTTGAGGATGTGGGAGTGCCCGCACACGAAGATCTGCGGCTTGCAGTGCTCAATAAGAGCCTGCGCGCGCAGGTCGTAGTGCCCTGGGCTGCCGCCTATATGGGTCATCAGTACCGACATCCCCTCCCGCTCAAAGTATTGGTATGAGGGATAGTTGTGGCGGATATCCTGTCCGTCGCAGTTGCCATAAACGCCCACTAGGGGCTTGAAAGCGGCTATGCGGGCTGCAAAGTCATCTCCAGAGCCGAAGTCTCCGGCGTGCCACAGTTCATCCACGGGGGCCAGGAACTCCCGGATTTCCGGGTCGAAAGACCCGTGAGTATCGGAAATCAGGCCTATATACATTTCAGGTAAACCGCCTCCACTGCGGTGAGGGCCGCCGTCTCAGTGCGGAGGCGCGAGGGGCCCAGGTGGACGGGGACGAAGCCGCCCGCGACGGCCAGGGCTGCCTCTTCGCGGGAGAAATCCCCTTCGGGGCCTATGAGGATTATGATGCGCGGCAGATCCCCGATCCCGTCGGGGATGACGGAAGAAGCGTCATGGCCTAAAGTGGCGTCATGGCCGAAAGTGGCGTCATGGCCGAAAGTGGCGTCATGGCCAAAAGTGGCGTCATGGCCGGCTTGACCGGCCATCTCAATGGCATCGTTGATGCTGGTGCGGGGCACTTCGCCCTCGAAACAGCAGCAGATGAGCTTCAACGCGTCCTTGGGTGCGGAGGCTATGAACTCCCTGACGGTGCGGGGTTCCTGCACTGTCGGCACCGCCCCTTTCAGGGACTGCTTGGACGCCGACACCAGCAGGCGCCGCAGCCTGTCGCTCTTGAACACCTTTCGCTCGGAATGGTCTCCGATCACAGGATGAATCACGTCCAGGCCCAGTTCGGTGGCCTTTTCGGCAAACCACTCGTATCGGTCCAGGTTCTTGGTGGGGCATACTGCCATCTCCAGGAAGTAGGGATGCGCGCCCCAGTCGGGCTCTTCGCGCAGTACCTGCGCGCGGGCCGCCTTGGGCGAAGCTTCCGTCAGACGGCAGGTATACAATGTTCCCAAGCCGTCTATCACGTAAATCTCGTCGCCTTCGCGGTGGCGGAGCACTCGGACGCAGTGGACGCTCTCCTCTTCGGGGAGCAGGCACGTTCCGTTTTCTATCTGGGGAGAATAAAAGACTTCCATCCTACGGGCGAATTATCTGAACCTGGCCGTCAACCTCTACTTTGATAATCTGGGAGGCAAAGCCGGTAGCGTCTCTCTCCAGTTTCTGCGGCACTATGTAGTCTACGGCGTCGCGGATTTCCTGCGGGATGTCGGCGTAAACCTGCGGGGAAGGCTCCCCGGAGATGTTTGCGGAGGTAGATACTATGGGGCGTCCCAGCTTTCGGGCCAGTTCCACGCAGAATTCATTCATAGGGATGCGGATTCCCACGGAACCGTCTTCGGCCACGGCGTTGTGCGCAATGTAATGCCTGTCAGGGACGTCGGAGGTTATGGCGCCGGGATAGATGATGGTCATCGGCCTGTCGTTTACCTCAACCAGGTCTATTGCTATGTTGGGAATAACCTTCACGTAGCGGGCCACCATATCCAGGTCGGCGGCCAGCAGTACCAGGGACTTGGCCTCGGGGCGGTTCTTGATCTTGAAGATGCGTGCAACCGCATCTGGGTTTGTGGCGTCGCAGCCGAGGCCCCAGATGGTGTCGGTGGGATAGAGTATCACTCCCCCTTCGCGGAGCACCTTCAATGCAGAGTCTATGATAGGTTTAATATCCATATCCTGTGTAATCGTTGAAAAGGGTTCCTTTCTTTTTCCAGTAACGTATCAGCAGCCAGCCGAACAGCATTCCTCCCAGGTGGGCGAAATGGGCCACTCCGTCAACCGTTCCGGTAATTCCGGTAAGCAGTTCTATGACTGCGAATATGATGACCCAGGTCTTGGAACTCATAGAAGTGAACGGCAGGAATATGAGGCTGAGCCTTGCATCGGGGAACAGCATCGCGTAGGCGATGAGCAGACCGTAGATGGCGCCCGAAGCACCCAGCGTAGGGGTCATCTTGAGGGCTGCGTAATTGCCTGCGGCCGTGGCGGAGCCGTTGGCTATTCCGGCCAGGAAGGTCTGAGCCTGTATGTACTGCACGCCAAGGTGGAGCGCCACGGCTCCCAGGCCGCACACGAAGTACAGGATCAGAAACTTCTTGGCTCCTATGGTGCGCTCGATTATGGAACCGAACATTACCAGGGCGTACATATTGAACAGGATGTGCCAGAACCCGCCGTGCATGAACATATGGGTGATTATCTGCCACGGGCGGAAATACTGGGACGCCGGATAGAACAACGCGAACTGCCCCACCATGAAATCCTGGTTTATGAGCGTGGCCACAAACAGAATCAAGTTTATGATCAGGAGGTTCCTGGTAGCTTTTGGTATATTTTGAAACATATCTTACTTGGAGAATTTGGAGTCCAGTTCTTCAGTGGGGATAATGGTGATTATCCTGGAACCGGACGATGTGAATTCGGCGTTGCTGCTGCCCAGCAGTTCGTCCACAAGGCGCTGGGCGTCCAGCGGAGAAGTCATCTCCGGCATTGAGCGGGCGCCGAGCGAAGCCAGGCGGGCGGCGGTTGCGGTGTGCATCATCTCCTGCAGGGAGATTTCTCCCTGGGAGAGCACCATCAGCAAGTCCGCTGCAGTCTTCTGCACGCTGGCGGCGTCGGAGGAATACCCCTCAGGCACGCCGTTGAATACTATTGCGTCATCCCCGAAGGAACTGATGTCGAAGCCCAGGCAGCGGAGCAGGGCCTCATTCTGGTCAAAGACCAGCTTCTGCGCCTTGCCCACCTGCACCTTCACCGGGAACAGGGACTTCTGCGCCACGTGCTCCCCGCGGCTGACGGCGCGGAGGAAGCGGTCGAACAGCACCCTCTCCTGCGCCCTGCGCACGTGAACCATCATCATTCCGGATTTCACGGGCACCGTTATGTACTTGCCGTGGAGTATCAGGATCTGGGTGGAAGGGAGCACCTTGTCCTCGAACAGTCGTCCGTAGCTCTGGTGCTGCTGCACGGTGGAGGACGGCGAGGGCTGGGGGGCGCCGCCGCCCGAGGCGGATCCTGCCGGGGTGTCAAAACTGTAATCCGGGCCTATGGAATTGTCCTCGAAGGGATTGTAGTTGAAATCAATGGAAGTTACAGGCGGCTTGGACTGCTGGTACTGCTCAAAGTTCTTTCCCAGTACGGGGATGGAGTTCTCCACCGCCGCGCTCTCGAAATCTATGGCGTCGCCGAAGGCGTTCTTGCCCAGAGTCTCCTTTATTCCGGCGTAGATTATCTGGAATACGACGGATTCTTCCTCGAACTTGACCTCAGTCTTTGTAGGGTGGATGTTAACGTCCACGCTGTGGGGGTCGGTCTGCAGATACAGGAAATAGGAAGGAGTCACGCCCTCGGGGATGTAGTTTTCGTAGGCTCGCATCACGGCCTTGTGCAGATAGGGGCTGCGGAAGAACCTGCCGTTCACGAAGAAGAACTGGTTGCCCACGGTCTTGCGGGCGCTCTGCGGCCTGCCTACATATCCGGATACGTTCAGGAGGGAGGTCTTCACGTCCACCTCCACTATCTCAGAGGTCACGCCCTCTCCCAAAAGGTCAAGTACCCTGTATTTCAGGGATTTGGCGGGCTTAAGGGAATAAACGTCCTTGCCGTTCATAG
>JAGCVB010000120.1 GCA_017962585.1 Bacteroidales bacterium | reverse complement strand
GGGCCTCGACATCTTCAAAGCCCTCGGCCAGAAATATAAATGCCTTTTTCATACTGCCAATATAAGTATTATTTCGTATTTTTGTGTTATGGAAGAAGAGAAGAAACTGTATCCTTTCAAATTCATCCCCATAGACGAGAACCCGCAGGAGAATGTACTGCTGGCAGACCTGGGCTACCAGGATTCCCTGGTAAGGGAAGGCTGGCTGGCGGCCAACAGCATATCCGAGATTATGGACATGTATATGGACCGCGTGGTGGGAGAACACGTCTTTGCCTGGTACGGCCGTCAGTTCCCGGTAATGGCCAGAGTCCTGGACGGCAGCGAGCGCACGCCCCTGATGGTGTGCCCCGACGACGAAACCGCCGCCCAGAGGCTGGACTTCCTGGGCAAGGCCAAGCTCTGGCACGTGGACAGCGTCCATAAAGGGGCTAAGATCTATCTGGGATTCAAGGAGGACACCTCGGCCGAGGCCTTTTACTACGCCTGCCGCGACAACAAGGCTGAGAGCCTGCTGTACAGTTTCGAGCCCAAGGAGGGAGATAGTTTCTTCATATATCCCGGCCTGGTGCACGCCGCAGGCAAAGGCGTGAAAATCACCGAAATAGCCGAGTGCTCCCCCCTTGATTTCCGCCTGAACAACTGGGGCAAAGCCATGGGCGGGGACGATTTCGACGCCGCCCTCACCCTGGAGGCCGCGTTCGACTTCATAGATTACAAGAAATACAACCCCGGCCTCCACAACCACGCCCACAGCCACGACGGAGGCATATCCAGCCACCTTACAGAGTGCGAAGAGTTCTCCGTTACAAAACTCAGCCTCTCTGACGCGATGCACATATACAGCAGCAAGCTTGACTGCTTCCTGCTTTACGTGTGCCTCAATGGCGAGGCCTCCCTTCAAGTCATCTTCGATCAGGAGATAGGCCCCATAAACTATACCGTAAAAGCCGGAGAGTGCATACTCGTTCCCGCCGAAGTCCCCGACTTCTTCCTGGTTCCCGTTGCAAAGGGCACTTCCCTGCTGGAAGTGACAGTGGAGAAGCGCGAGGACGCAGACGCCTACATCAATCCCGATGTCCCCGGAACCCTTCCCGGCGAAGAAGATTCCGACTGGGACGATGAGGAGGAAGAGGAGGACGAGTGCGAAGACCCGGAATGCGAGTGCCACCACCATCACCATCATCACCACCACTTAAGCTAAGACACTATGGCAGACGGAGTAAGAATCGACAAATACATCTGGGCCATCCGCTGTTTCAAGACGCGGTCCGAGGCCACTGATGCCTGCAACGGCAACAAGGTGAAGCTTAACGGAGCCCCGGTGAAGCCCTCCAAGGAAGTCAAGATAGGTGACACCATCGACGTCCGCAAGGGCCTGGCCCTTTACACTTACAAGGTCCTGCAACTCAGCCAGAACAGGATGGGCGCAGCCATGGTCCCTGAGTACGCCCAGAACCTCACTCCTCAGTCGGAGTTGGACAAACTCCACGCTCCCAGGGAGACTTTCTTTGTAAAGAGAGACCGCGGAACCGGCCGGCCCACAAAAAAAGAGCGCCGCGAGATGGACGCCCTCTGGGATGAACTTGACCTTTAGTCACCGTCTTTCACCACCACCCTTTCTATCCTTCGGGGCACTGATGTAAGTACCTCGTAAGGAATCGTATCCAGGATCGATGCGAGTTCGTTGACCGTGGGATCCTCTCCGAATATGGTTACGGTATCACCTGCCGCCGCCGGCACCCCGGTGACATCCAGCATGCACATATCCATGCAGATATTGCCTATTGTCTTGACTCTGTGCCCATTGAGGCTGAAACTGGCGCGGCCGCAGCCCAGATGGCGGTCTATGCCGTCGGCATAGCCGGCCGGGATGGTGGCCGTCACGGTGCCTTCCGGGGCCACGATGCCTTTGCGGCCATAGCCCACGGTTCCGCTTTCAAGTCTCTTTACCTGGAGTACTTTCACCTTAAGGGAGGCGAAAGGCTTTACTTCCGGCGCATCCAGGGCGCTGATGCCGTAAATGCCTATTCCAAGGCGCACCATATCGAACTGATACTGAGGGAAACGCTCTATTCCCGCCGAATTCAGGAGATGGTACATAGGTTTGTATCCAATGCCCTGGGTAATGCTGTCTGCCATCTGCAGGAACTCCTGGGCCTGCCCTGTCGTGAAATCGTCCATAGCAGGGTCTTCAGAGGCCGCGAGATGGGAATAGATGGATTTGACTTTTATCCTCGGGCACGACTTGAGATAATCCAGCAGGGCTGGAATCTCTTCCTTGCAGAAGCCCAGGCGATGCATTCCCGTATCGAGCTTGATATGGACAGGATAGCTGTTGATCCTGGAGCGCTCAAGATGGGCGTTTAGGGCCTGGAGTGTGTACAGGTTTGGGATTCCGGGCTCCAGGCTGTTGTTGGTTATCTCTTCGAAGAAATCGGTCCCGCAGGTGAGAACCATGATTGGAAGGCTGATTCCGGCGCCTCTCAGTTCCACACCCTCCACCGGCAGCGCCACGGCCAGATAGTCGGCTCCGGCCTGCTGCATCATAGATGCTACCTCCACGGCCCCGTGGCCGTAGGCGTTGGCCTTTACCAGAACCAGCATCTTGGTGGTATTCTCAAGTTTGTCGCGGAAATATCGGAAATTGCCCAGGCACTTGTCCAGGCTGAGTTCCAGACGGGTGAAGTTGAACTGCCTTTTATTCATCTTCAAAAAGCGTGGGGTGGTTTTTGTCCAGGCCGCTGAGCACCTTCTCCATTATCGCCTTGCGGAGCATGGAGGCCTTTGCCTTGACTTTGAGCCTTCGGCAATACTCGTCTATGGCGGCCATCTCTTTCTCGTTGAAATAGATGACCTGCCTGTGACTGCGCACCAGTGACGCCTGCTGCTTGGCCAGGAAGTCAGGGTCTACTGCCGGTATGTTCTTTGGCCTGCGAGGTTTCATTCAATAAAAGTCAGGTATTTGCCGGTGACCCTTCCCTTCTTCAGGCTGATGATATGAGGCAGAGAGGAAAGGTCGAAGGTATCCAGCAACTTATATAGTTTTTCGGGGTCGGTCTCTCCCAGGGAATCCATGTCTATAAGGAGTTTCTTCCCGGGATAATCGGCACAGTGGCTGATCTCCTGCTGGCAGTGGGAACAGGTGGGAGAATAGAACATCACATAGTCAGCCTTACGCAGGCAGTAGTTTCCTTCTTTCACCTTGTCTCCCTTCACCATTATGCCTTTCAGCCTCATGGCCGGGACCTTGGTCCCTATGGGACACTTGTTGTACAGGGTTTCCTGGAAAACGGCCAGGTCCAGCATCTGGCTCAGGGCATCGGTATTGAGGCGGCGTCCCAGTATGGTGCCGTCCTTCCCCAGAAGGAACATCCTCGGAGTCTCTGTTATGCCGTATGCTATCTGGAATTCGGATTCGAGAGACCTGTCCCATAGATGGTGCATGGTTACATATTCCGAATTGATGTCCCATTCGGTATCTATGAAATACTCCCACTTGTCCTTGCGTATTCCGGTATAGACGGCGTAGAACTCCAGGGGAACGACTACCGTGGGCAGATACTCCTTCAGTTTCACTATCTCGGCCCTGCACTTGTAGCAGTCAGTATCGTAGAAGAACAGCACCGCGCGCGCGTCACCCTTGAGGTCGGGCAGAGGGGCATCCTCGTCATACCGGTCTTTCATCACCAGCTGCGGGGCTTTGTTCCCTATCAGGGACTGCCTGTTGTACTCGGCGAAGAACGCGGCGTTGAGAAGGCCTCCGTCCCAGCTCATCTCTATGAGATGCGGCTTGAACCAGTTGTCGTAGATATGAATAGCCACCTCCTCGTCACCCATCACGCTGGATGTGACGTAATGGTCGTAGAGCCTTTCTGCCACTGCCTGACGCAGAAGGGAATCTGTGCAGGTCTCAATGATGAAATCTACCTCGCGAGACTTTACCTGAGGTGTCTCAGGGTCGAGTGTGACTATGTACTGCTCCAGCAGCTCCATAGCCTGAGCCTGGGCCAGGGAATCTACCTGGGCCGAGGCGGCGAAGCACGCAAGCGACAGGATTATGGCGGCTATTGTCTTCCTAATCATTTTCTTTCCGGCATTTCCACCCCGTCCAACATAAACAGGGACGTATCTCCCTTGTGGCTCAGGATGTCCCTTACGGCAGAAGAACTGATATGGGCGAACTCCTGAGCCGTAGGAATTATTATGGTTTCAATTTCAGGGGCCAGGCGCCTGTTTGCGTCGGCCACCGAGCGTTCGGTCTCGAAATCTATCATATTGCGGACCCCCCTGACTATGTGCCTGATGCCCAACTGGCGGCAGATGTCAATGGTAAGTCCGTCATAGGATATTACTGAAACTCCGTCGAGGCCCTTCACGGCCTGGCGTATCATATCCAGTTTCTGGTCAGTAGAGAAGAAACTGCGTTTGTCCTGGTTGATTCCTATGGCTACGACAACCTCGTCGAACATGGTCAGAGCCCTGTTGAGAATGTTGAAATGACCTGCGGTGAACGGGTCGAACGAGCCTGGGAACAATGCTTTTCTTTTCATGATCTATAATTGCCATTGTATGGGGGCCTTGCCCTGGGCCTCCAATATCTGGTTTGTCTTGCTGAAGTGCCTGCATCCAAAAAACGCTCCACGGGCAAGAGGAGACGGATGTGCGGCTTCCAGAACGTAATGTTTGGACGTATCTATCAAGTATTTCTTCCCCCTTGCGTAATTGCCCCAGAGGAGGAATACGACGCCGTTGCAGTTGTCGCTCACGCACTTGATGACCGCGTCGGTGAAAGTCTGCCAGCCAATGCCGCTGTGGGAAGCGGCCTGGCCCGCCTCTACCGTGAGGATGGCGTTAAGCAGAAGCACTCCCTGGCGGGCCCACGGCTCCAGCCCCGTGCGGCCGGACATAGTTACGCCAAGGTCTGTCTCTATCTCCCTGAATATATTTTTGAGGGACGGAGGCGCAGGGATTCCGTCGGGTACGGAGAAGGACAGGCCCATAGCCTGGCCGGGGCCGTGATACGGGTCCTGGCCCAGGATGACTGCCTTGACCTGGGGCAGCGGAGTAAGTTCGAATGCCTTGAAGATCTGCCCTCCGGGAGGATAGATGACCCTGCCTGAGGCCTTCTGGGCGTGCAGAAACGAGACAAGCTCTGCGAAGTAGGGTTTCTCAAACTCTTCCTGCAGGGCTTGTTTCCAGGTATTTTCTATCTTGACATCCACTGTTGATACGTTTGGTATGTAAAGTTAGAAAATAAAATTGATAACGTCTGCTATATTCTTTACGTAAACGAATTCCAAACCTTTGATATATACCTCGTTTATATCCTCGACATCCTTGCGGTTGTCTTCGGATATGACTATGGTCTTTACACCGGCCCTCTTGGCTGCCAGGATCTTCTCCTTGATGCCTCCTACAGGCAGCACGCGGCCGCGGAGAGTCATCTCGCCGGTCATTGCAAGATGCTTCTTGACAGCCTGTCCCCTGAGCGCGGACACCATAGAGCTTACCATTGTGATACCTGCTGACGGGCCGTCCTTGGGAGTGGCTCCCTCGGGAACGTGGACGTGGATGTCCTTGGAAGCGAATTCCTCGCTGGTGACGTTGGCAATCTGAGGATGGGCCTTGATGTACTGGTACGCGATGGTTGCGGATTCCTTCATCACGTCACCGAGGTTGCCGGTCATCGACATTATGCCCTTTCCGTTGGAGATGGAGCTCTCGACGAAGAGTATCTCTCCGCCCATAGCGGTCCAGGCGAGGCCTGTGACCACGCCGGGCACTTCGTTGCCCTTCTGGCGGTCGTGGAATGCCGTAGGCAGGCCAAGGTATTCCTTCAGGTGCTCCTTCTTGATAACCGCCGGATATTCTACCTCGGTGGCTATCTTCTTGGCCGTTACGCGGGATATCTTGGCTATCTGCTTCTCCAGGCCGCGGACTCCGCTCTCGTGCGTATAATCGTTTATTATGGCCTTGATGGCGCTGGAGTCTATCTTGAGGGCGCCTGCGGGAATGCCGTGCTCCTTGAGCTGCTTGGGCACCAGGAAGTGGCGGGCGATCTGCACCTTCTCCTCTGCCAGGTAACCTGACACGTTTATCACCTCCATACGGTCCAGGAGGGCCGGCTGTATGGTGGAGAGCGTGTTGGCCGTGGTTATGAACAGGACGTTGGACAGGTCATAGTCGATGTCCAGGTAGTTGTCGTGGAACGTAGAGTTCTGCTCCGGGTCCAGAGCCTCGAGCAATGCAGACGAAGGGTCGCCCTTGAAATCGGAGGCGAGCTTGTCAATCTCGTCCAGGACAATCACGGGGTTGGACTTTCCGGCACGGGCTATACCGCTGAGGATACGTCCCGGAAGGGCTCCCACATAGGTCTTGCGGTGACCGCGGATTTCGGCCTCGTCGTGCATTCCTCCAAGGGAGATGCGCACGTACTGGCGTCCCAGGGACCTGGCGACGGACTTTCCAAGAGAAGTCTTGCCCACACCCGGAGGGCCGTAGAGGCACAGGATGGGGCTTCTCATATTCCCCTTGAGCTTGAGCACTGCGAGGTACTCAATTATCCTGTCCTTTACTTTGTCCAGGCCGTAGTGGTCCTCGTCAAGCACCTTTTGGGCGTGCTTGAGGTCCAGGTTGTCCTCGGACATATCGTTCCAGGGGAGTTCCAGCATGAACTCCAGATAGTTGTACTGGACGGAGTAGTCCGGGGAGGACGGGTTGTATTTCTCCAGTTTGGAGAGTTCTTTCTCGAAGATGGCGGCCACCTTCTCGGGCCACTTCTTTGCGGCGGCCTTCTGGCGGAACTGCTCGAACTCCTCGCCGTCGTCCATACCCAGTTCTTCCTGGATGGTCCTCAACTGGTTGTTCAGGAAGTATTCCCTCTGCTGCTGGTCAATCTCGCTGCGCACCTTCTGGTTGATGTCCTGCTGTATCTTCATATACTGCAGCTGGGTCTCCATCAGGGACAGGAGGTTGATGGCGCGGACGCGCACGTCGTCATACTGAAGGAGGTCGGCCTTCTCGTCGAAGTTCTCCACCTCCAGGGTGGTGGCGATGAAATTCACCAGGAATGTGAAGTCGTTTATGCTGCGCAGGGCGGCCTGAGCTTCCTTGGAAGCCAGGTTGGAGTTGCGCATGATCTGTATCGCCTTCTCCTTGAGGGAATTCATTATCATCTTGCGGTCTGCCACACTGTCATCCTTGAGGAAATCGTCAAGACAGTGGACGCGGGCCCTGATGTAAGGCTCGTAGGAAACCACGTAATCGAGTGCGAAACGCTTGAGTCCCTGAAGTATGGCGGTAACGGTACCGTCCGGCATCTCCAGGGTCCTGACAATCCTAACGACGGTTCCGTACGGCAGAAGGTCCTCTTTCTGAGGCTCTTCCACTGTCATGTCTATCTGAGGGACAGCGCCGATGAGGGCGCCGGATTTCTCGGCGTCAGCGATGAGTTCGAGGGATTTAGGCCTTCCTATGGTCACAGGATAGACCGCTCCCGGGAAGATGACGGCGTTTCTCAACGCCAGGATGGGAATGGTGTCAGGCATCTCCGCAGGGTCGAACTTGAGCGACCCCTCAGCCTGCATCACTGGGATTATGTTCACTTCCGCTCCGATATTGGGGAAGAATAAATTGGTATCTGTTTTCTTATTCATAAGTGTTCGTAAAAAGACAACATAGGCTATGACAATTTGGCAGAGTCTCCCCTACCCTAAAGCCATAGCCCATATT
>JAGCVB010000119.1 GCA_017962585.1 Bacteroidales bacterium | reverse complement strand
TGCCGGTTCCGGATTCGTTCCCGGAAAGCACGAGCTCTATCCGTTCCCGTTCTCCGTTCTGGAGCTCAATCCCTGGAACGAGGAAAGACAGGAAGGTCTCAAACAGAATCCCGGCTGGGAATAGAACAGCATCAATAAAAAAAGGAGCCGCAGTTTTGCGGCTCCTTTTTTTATTGTATCCGGAATTTAATCCACGTCAGCGCGGGCCATAGAATCCTTGTAGTACTTCTGGTTGATGAAGACGTCTTCCTTGTAAGGATTGATGTGACGCTTCTTGGAAACGTAGAAGATATAGCCCAGGGCGATGATGTTGGTGATGAGGGCCAGGGCGCTGATCACTGTCATTGCGGTAGGATCGGCGTTTGCGGCACCGCCTTCAACTATTCCGTTGAGGGTTCCGTCAGCGTAGGTGGTAGGAAGCACAACCCAGTTGAACTTGTGGAATCCGTCGTGGAAAGTCTCCTGGAACAGAGGGAACACCTGCGCGAACATACACCAGATGGCAAGGGTGTTGGCCCTGTTCTGGATCCAGCCTCCCCTGTTCCACAGAAGTGCTGCAACGGTAGGAGCAAGGAGCAGCGCGATACCGCAGTACCAGGAGTGGGTAGGCAGGCAGTTGTAAGTGTATGCGAAGTTCCAGATATCGTAAATCACTATGTAAACCCAGGTCATGTCAGCCCAGATCATATCCTTCTTGTCCTTGGAGGCGTACACGTTCCACCAGGCGGTCATACAGAAGATGTTCAGGATACCGGCTATTCCGTTCATAACGTTGTGCCAGCCTCCGTACAGCCACACGCCCTCGCTTGAGAGCCACCAGCTGTTCCAGCCGTTGATGGCGGACTCGAAGTCGGAAGCCACCGCTATGAGGATGTTGATTGCAACGATCACGAACGGGAAAGGTTTGAACCAGTGCTTGGCTCCGATTCCCCATTTGTACTTTATCATCATAAATCCGATACATCCCGTGAGGGCTGCGTAGAGTTTGGCATAATGGAACCATCCGTTCATATACATATAGGTCTGGTTCTTCAATGCCCACCCGGCGCCGCTCGCCGCACCTATGGCTATCGCCAGGAAGTAGACGGTAAGGATGGCTGGGATTACAAAGAACATTATGCGTCCGCCGGTCTTGGTCCTGCGGGCGAATTCATTCAGGAGGATGAGGCCGATAAGTACTACCAGCAGCATTCCCCACTGGGCGAGAGCGTGCTCGCCATAAACGTGAAAGAACATTTTATGTTAGTTTTAGTTGTTAGGTACTTCTATTTCCTTTATCTCCACCTCGTTCCCTTTGAGAAGGAAGGTATTGCCGCTGCTGCAGTATGGACAGGTCTTCCCATACCGGACTGTTTCGTACTCCTTGCCGCAGTCCTGGCAGTGAGTGACGGCGGGGACCGGGATTATCTTCAACTCGCTTCCTTGAAGCAGGGGCTCCTTGTCGGCAGCCCAGCGCCAGCAGTCAGTAAGGTACTCGGGCACCACGGTGGACACCTCGCCGATGTTCATCACCACGGCCGACACCTTGCTGACGCCATTGGCTTGGGCAGCCTGTTTGACGTCCCGGATTATGTAGAAGACTATCCCCAGTTCGTGCATTACTTCTTCTTGAAGAGGATTTTGCCGGTACGCTTTATCATATACGGCAGGATTCCGCTGAACTTGTCTTCGGAAGTGTACATTATGCTGGCGTCAGGATTGTCGCGGTACAGGTGGATGGCGTCGAAGGCGCACTTGGTGGTGCATACGCCGCAGCCTATACACCTGTTCTCGTCCACGACGGAGGCGCCGCAGGACAGGCAGCGCGAGGTCTCCTTGCGCACCTGGTCTTCGGTCAGGGTGAGGTGGTACTCGCGGAACTTGTCCGGGGAGGCTGCGCTGCCTTCCACCTGGCGCGAGGAGTTGTCGTAGGATTCAACCACGATGTTGTCCTTGTCCAGCTCTATGAAGTCGCGCCTGTTGCGGCCTATGGTCATATGTCCGTGCTGTACGTAGCGGTGCAGGGACTCGGCCGCCTCCTTGCCTGCCGCGATGGCGTCAATGGCGAATTTGGGGCCGGTATAGAGGTCTCCGCCCACGAAGATGTCCTCTTCCGAGGTCTGGTACGTGAGCTTGTCCGCAACGGGATATACGCCGCGGAAGAATTCCACCTTGGTGCCCTTGAAGAGGTCGTCCAGCACCACTGTCTGACCTATGGCGAATATCACCATATCGGCGTCCAGCGTGATGAGTTCGTTCTCGTCGTACTGCGGGGCGAAGCGCCCGTCCTTGTCATAGACGGAGGTGCATTTCTTGAAGACGATGCCGGTAACCTTGTCGCCTCCCAGCACTTCCTTGGGGCCCCAGCCGGGATTGATGATCACTCCGTCCTCCCTGGCCTCTGTCCTCTCCTCGAGGGACGCGGGCATTATGTCCTCCGTCTCCAGGGACAGCATCGTAACCTGGGACGCGCCGCTGCGCTTTGCCACACGGGCCGCGTCGATGGCCACGTTGCCGCCTCCTACAACCACCACTTTGCCTGAAACCGGGACTCCGCCTGTGCAGGCGTCGTGGAGAAAGTCAATGGCTGTGGTAGTGCCGGGGATGGTCTCCCCAGCTATGCCGGGGAGTTTGCCTCCCTGGCAGCCTATAGCCACGTAGAAGGCCTTGAAGCCCTGCTCGCGCAGCTGCTGTATGGTGACGTCCTTTCCAACTTCAACGCCGGTGCGTATCTCGACGCCTATTTCACGCATAATGTCGATTTCGGCCTTGATTACGTCCTTCTCCAGCTTGTATGAAGGGATGCCGTAGCGGAGCATTCCGCCCGGCTCGGGATTCTTCTCAAATACGGTGGGATAGTATCCCAGGGTGGCCAGATAGTTGGCGCAACTGAGGCCCGCAGGGCCGGCGCCGATGATGGCCACTTTCTCTTTCCAGCGTCCCCTGTTGGAGGCCACCACAATCTCGGGAACGAAGCGATGCTCTGCGTTCAGGTCCTGCTCCGCGATGAACTTCTTCACGGCGTCAATTGCAATTGGCTGGTCTATGGTGCCGCGGGTGCAGGCGTCCTCGCAGCGTCTGTTGCAGACGCGTCCGCACACGGCCGGGAACGGGTTCTCGCGCTTGATGAGTTCCAGAGCCTCCTTGTACTTGCCCTCTGCAGCCTTCTTCAGGTATCCCTGAACGGCTATGTGGGCAGGGCACGCGGTTTTGCAAGGGGCCGTTCCAGTAGGATAGCAGTTGATGCGATTCTTGTCGCGGTAGTCCTCGGTCCATTTGTGAGGGCCCCACTTGACGGCGTCAGGAAGCTCCTGTTTGGGATACTGGATCTCTCCGCTCTTGGTGCAGAGTTTCTGCCCGAGCTTGACGGCACCTGCAGGGCAGTATTCCACGCATCGGCCACAGGCCACGCAGTTCTTAGGGTCGACCTTGGCCACGTAGGCGCTTCGGGACATATTGGGGGTGTTGAACAGCTGCGAGGTACGCAGCGCGTTGCATATCTTGACGTTGCAGTTGCAGATGGCGAATATCTTGTTCTCGCCGTCCACGTTGGTTATCTGGTGGACGAATCCGTTGTCCTCAGCGCGCTTGAGGATCTCCATAGCCTCGTCGTAGGTGACATAGCGGCCGCGGTTGGTCTCCACCAGGTACTCGGCCATATCGCCTACGCCCAGGCACCAGTCGCGGTAGTCGTCGGCGCAGCCCTCGTCCAGCTTCTTGCGGCCGTAGCGGCAGGAGCAGATGCCTGCGGCGATATGCCCCTCATAACGCTTGAGCCAGTAAGAGATGTGCTCTATGTCTATGGACTTGTTCTCCATTGTGATGGCCTTCTCCACCGGAATCACGTGCATTCCGATTCCGGAGCCTCCCATAGGGATCATAGGGGTTATCTTTTCCAGGGGAAGGAAGGTCATCCTCTCGAAGAACATTCCCAGTTCAGGATGGCGGTCCATCAGTTCCGTGTTCATATTGGAATACTCCGCGGAACCAGGCACGAAGAGAGGCACCCAGTAGATACGGTCTTCCCTGTTGTAGGTGGTTCCGGGAACGGGGCCGTCTTTTGTGTATTTGTCGCCGTAATCGTATTCCAGCACACCCAGGAAGGCCAGTTTGTCCAGGAGGTCGTCAAAGGACTTGTCGTCAGGAGTATAGTGCTTTTCTGCGTTCCACTGGTGCAAAAGGGCGTAGGTTCTGTGTTCGCGCACTTTCAGCATTTTCTTCGGAAGCATATCCAGCAGGAGGTCGAGAGCCGCCTCGCGTGTCTGAGCGTCCATCTCGTCTTCGAAGATGCAGGCAAGGCCCCAGTACTCGGGAGCGTCGGTAGTCATCTTTATCTTTCCGGGAACGCGGTCGGTGACCTTGCGGACGAATTTCAGTAATTTAGGGTTAGGGTTCTTGTCCCCTTTGTGTTTGGGGACAAAACGGGTTGACATTTCGGGCATATAGAAAAAGTGGTATTAGTTTTTCCAGTTCAGTACTTGGTCATATATCCATTGCGCAAAGTCACTGACGCCTTCCCCTGTCTTTGCGCAGACGGGAATT
>JAGCVB010000118.1 GCA_017962585.1 Bacteroidales bacterium | reverse complement strand
GTCCGCTCCGCGCTGTGGCTCGTCCGCACAGAGCTCACCAACAACCTGCAGGACATAAATGTCCTCAACGAATACCTGACCCAGGAGCGCGCCTCCGCAAACTACTTCGTGCGCCATCGCAACGACATAGCCTCCTGCCCCTCGGATTCTCTGGCCTACCACAGCGGCATCATCCTGGCCGAAGTCAACGCCACGGTCAGCAACGACGCGCTGGAGCTGCTCAAATCGTCCTCCCTATTCCAGAAAATCGGCAACAGCCCCCTTTCCATGAAGATAATCCGCGCTTACGACAGCTGCCAGCTGACGGTAGACATAGCCAACCGGCATATCGGGGACAGGAACGCCAGGCTGGAGAACTCCGTCGACGAGGGCAATGTCAGCAAGATTGGCAAAGAGGGCGCCATAGACCTCCCCTCCTTCGTCGCAACGGAGTACGGCCTCTACACCCTTAGGTGGATTGCCAACCAGATAACCACCGAGCAGACCGAGGACGTATCCGACATCCAGGATGCCCTGACGTCAATAGACAATTACATAAGCAGACACTAACCAATTAAATACCCAAGATTATGCAAAAAGGAACACCAGGAAAGGTCATCATCACCCCCCGTCCTCCTGTAGGAAGCGAGGAAGAAAGTGGAGGAGCCGAGATTCTTTTGAAGAGCAACATCCCCCTCGATCTCAAGCCTATAGGCGAGGATATACCTGCTGAGGATCCTCTCGACACCAGCAATGAAAAAGCCCCCGATCTGGGCAAGGTTGCCGTGGACCTCAAGGACAAGGCAAAGTCCAGGGCCTGCTGCAAGAAACCGGCTCTTAACGACAATATCAAGAAATAATTTTTTTACTGTGTCATAAGTTGACACTTTGACGCCGTACTTTTGTCCCTGTCATATCTCGAAGATGTTGTTTTATCGGGAGCGGGCGACAATAAGTATCGGCGTCTTGAACGTATGCGGAGCCGCGAGGCTCGATGTGACCCGCAGGTCCCTTCCCGGGGCCCCTACAGGGACATCACCGCTCCGATAAAAAAACTTCAATGACCATAGAGAGCCATCCGCTTGAACCCTTTCTGCCCCAGGACGCCACAATCCTGTTCCTGGGCAGTTTCCCGCCGCCACGCGCCCGGTGGTCTATGGATTTCTTCTACCCCAATTTCAACAACGACTTCTGGCGCGTGATGGGGCTGGTGCACTTCTGCGACGCGCAGCACTTCGTAGCCCCTGCCGGCAAGAAATTCAACTACGAGGCCGTAGTCGATTTCTGCCGCGCAGCCGGCTTGGCCTTCTTCGACACCGCCTCCCAGGTGCGCCGCCTTAAGGACAACGCCAGTGACGCCTTCCTGGAGGTGCTGCAGCCCACGGACGTCGGCGCCCTCCTGGCCCGCCTCCCCCGCTGCCGCACCCTCGTCACCACCGGCGGCAAAGCCTCCGAGGAACTTGCAGCCCTGCTGCGCAATGCCTCCGAGGAGTTGGCCTCCGTCATTCCCGGCTTGACCGGGAATCTCCCCGATTCCCCCGTCATTCCCGATTCCCCCGTCATTCCCGGCCCTTCCGTCATTCCCGGCCCGACCGGGAATCTCCCTGGCGCCCCCGTCAGCATCCCCGCCCCGGGCACCAGCTTCGACATTTCGGCCTGGGGCCGCACGCTCCGGTGGTGGCGAATGCCATCCACCTCCCGCGCCTACCCCCTCCCCCTCACCGCCAAAGCCTCCCTCTACTCCCTCCTCTGGCCCTAGACCCGCATCCCAACCGCCCTCGCACAGCCAAAAACACCCTCCCGAGCACCAAATGACCCCATTCCGTGCTCGCTCAGCCAAAATCACCCTCCCGAGCACCAAAAGACCCCATTCCGTGCTCGCTCAGCCAAAACCATCCTCCCGAGCACCAAAAGACCCTATTCCGTGCTCGCTCAGCCAAAATCACCCTCCCGAGCACCAAAAGACCCCATTCCGTGCTCGCATAGCCAAAACCATCCTCCCGAGCACCAGGAGGATCCAGGCACACTAGACATATCGAGAGAGACTCTCTATTTAACTATTTGGAAACAAATACTTTACAAGGAAAAGGCCGGATCGGGGAAGGTATCTGGGGACAGTGCGATTAGTCGCGGGAAGGAAGCAGGGCCCGACGAGTGCAGCGGTGCGCCCTGGCGCACAACGGCGTGTGTATGACGACTGTTAGACTGGCGCATAGAGCCAGGCTAAAAAGGAGGAGTTAGCCGTTGAGCAAGCGAGGAGGAAATAGCCCTGCCCTTCCCCGACGTCAGCCCTGTCCCCAGATACCTTCCCCGATCCGGTGCCTTAGCAGCCAACTACGTACTTGCTGCCGGGTAGCAACGAAATAAGTTTGGTGCAGAGGGCGGAGGACACGAAGGTGCAGACCGCGATGAACGGGATGGAAAGCGGCGTGGGCAGGTGCAGCATCTGCATTGAGACGATAGTCCACAGGTGCAGCCAGAAGATGTGCATCAGGTAAATACCGTAACTCAACCGCGACAACTCCTCGATCAACCTCGGCGCCCTCTCCGCCTTGATGCAGGTGAACAGCAGAAACGCCCCCGCGGTGGCGCTCACCACGTTGATAGAGCAGAACCTCCAACCCACTTCCAGCACCGGAGTCTCCAGAAGAACCCCCGGAACCGCCTGCACATAGTACGAATAGATAGTGACGGCAGAGCCGACCAAAAGCAGCGCCGCGCCCACAGCCAGCCGCCGCCCGCGGCTCCAGTCAAGATGCACGCGAATGTAATGCGCCAGCACAAGATACCCCAGGAACCCGGAGAAGTACCAGATAATATGGAACTCGTTCCAGAAGCACTGCCCCCACAACTCCCCGAACCACCGGTTCAGATACGGCATACAGGAAGAAATGAGGAACAGCAGGATGAAAAACCTCTCCTCCCGCGCCGACGCCTGCTCCAGCCACGGCGAAATCACCGGAATGAACAGATACAGCCCAAACAGCGGGAAAATGAACCACAGATGCCCTCCCAGAGTCGGGAAGTTAAGCGGAATCCGCGCCAGGTCCCGCAGCGAAGTGGCCACGTCAATCTGCCCCCAGAGCAGCGGCAGAACGGCATACAGCACAGTGAAAATCAGGAAAGGAGGAAGGATCTTGCCGAAACGGCGGCGATAGAACTCACGCGCGGTCTGCTCCTTCTTCTTGGGCGCCAGCAGAAACGCCGACACCATCATGAACAGCGGCACCGAAATCCTTGAAAAGCCGTCGAACAGAGACACGCACAGCCGGTCCGTCTGGTTTGCCAGAATGGCCTGGGGCCCGGCCATATCCGTTGACTCCGGACCCGGATAATAGTTCTCGCTGGCGTGGACTATCATAACCAGAAAGCAGGCGAACACCCGCAGATAGTCCAGAAATGCAATCCTTTCCTTTTTCATAGCCGTAAAAAAAGATGGCCGGTAAAAGCCGGCCATACTTTAAATTGCAATAAAAGATTATTTCTTCTTGAATAAAGAAACTACCCAAAGAAGTACAACAGCTCCTACAACAGCGGTAAGGATCTGACCGATGATGGTGCCGCCGAAGCTTACGCCCAGCCAGTTGAGAAGGTTTCCTCCGATGAATCCGCCGAGGATACCTACGAGAAGGTTAACAAGGAAGCCGAAGCCGAAGCCTTTAACGAGCCTGCCTGCCAGGAATCCTGCAAGGGCTCCAATGAGTATTGTCAATAAAATTCCCATAATGATTAGATTTTAGTGTACAACAAATATAATAAAAAATCTAGGATTCCTGCTCCTCGACCAAAGAAGTTGAAGCACGTACTGTAACAGTGTTTTCGTAGCAGTCGAACATCTTCTCAACCTTCTCGGTATCACGTACTTTGCCAAGGAGGCTCACTACAGGAACTATAACCAGGCCCAATACCATAGCCAGCACGCCGGCGTTGATGGGAGATGAGAAATAAGGGCTGATGAAGGTCTTTCCGGTGAAAGTGCAGTACATACATCCGCACATAACCACGATTCCGGCGATGAATGAAACCCAGACGGAAGCCGCCGTAGTGCGCTTCCAGTACAGGCCGTACAGGAACGGAGCCAGGAATGCGCCGGCAAGCGCTCCCCAAGAAATACCCATCAACTGCGCGATGAAGGTAACGGAACTCTTGGACTGCACGATTGCAATGATGGACGATACCGCAATAAAGAAAATAACCAGCAGACGGATGCAGAGAAGCTGCCTGCGCTCTCCCAGGTGCTGACCCTTGCGCGCCTTTGCCACGGCCGGATCTATGATGTCCAGCGTCAGCGTAGAGCCCGAAGTGAGCACCAGCGACGAAAGCGTTGACATAGAAGCCGAAAGCACCAGGATTATTACCACTCCGATCATCAGATCAGGAAGCGAAGCCAGCATAGACGGCACGATGCTGTCGTAAACCGGAGTACCCGCTGCGGTGTACTCTATGCTCTGTCCATAGAGCCTTCCGAAACCTCCCAGGAAGTAGCATCCTCCTGCCACGATAATTGCGAAGAACGTGGAGATGAATGTTCCCTTGCGGATGGCGGCCTCGTTGCGGATGGCGTAGAACTTACCCACCATCTGCGGAAGTCCCCAGGTACCGAGCGAGGTGAGCAGCACCACGCCCAGCAGGTATATCGGCTGAGGCCCCAGGAACGACACGAAGGCGCCGTTCAAAGCGGGCGCAGACTCGGCCGGAATCTGGGAGAGGCTCTCCACGGCTGCGCTGAAGCCTCCGTTGCCGCTGAGCACGGATGCGATCACTGCACAAATTCCCACCAGCATAATGATTCCTTGTATGAAATCGTTAACGGCGGTTGCCATATATCCACCTACCCATACATAAATGCCCGTGAGAACTGCCATACCCAGGACGCACCACAGATAATCTATGTTGAACGCCATACTGAAAAGGCGTGAAAGTCCATTGTACAAAGAAGCCGTGTAAGGAATGAGGAAAATGAACACTATGACAGATGCGGCCACCTTAAGGGCATTGCTCAGGAAACGCTTTCCGAAGAAGTCAGGCATTGTGGCGCTCTGCAGATACTGTGTCATAAGTCGGGTTCGGCGTCCCAGGATTCTCCAAGCCAGCAAAGAGCCTATGAGGGCGTTGCCGATACCAATCCAGGTGGCGGCAAGTCCATACTTCCAGCCGAACTGTCCCGCGTAACCCACGAAGATAACGGCTGAGAAATAAGAAGTACCGAATGCGAATGCGGTAAGCCACGAACCTACGTTGCGGCCTCCGAGCACGAAGCCCTGTACGTCCGTAGCAGTACGGCGGCAATATATGCCAACGCCTATCATCAAGGCGAAGAACAGGAGGAGGAGTATTATTTTTAGTAACATATCGGTAAAGCTACTAAAAATATTTTAATAAATCTTTTAAAAATCCGTATTTCTCTTCTCCTCAATAGTTTGGAGCACTACCGAAAGGATAACCAGACCCAGTCCCAACCAGAAATACAGGCCCACTTCGGCCGCCTCGCCAAACATTATGGCAGCGAAAATGATACTGTACACCGGCTCCAGGTTATAGGTGACGTTCACGGTGAAAGGCGAAAGCCTGGCCAGCGCGTGAATCTGCAGCAAAAAAGGAATCAGGGTGAACACCGAACCCAGCAGCAAAAGCGCCCAGACATCACTTGTAGACGGCACCAAGTCTGCCCCTGGCCTTACCAGGGCCATCAAAGGCATGCACATAATAAGGAAAGCTCCCCCGCCCAGAAGTTCGTAAAACAGCATCGTAGGGCTGTCGGAGCCAGTTGCCAGAGCCACCCTTTTGTTATAAATGGAGAACAGCGAGTATACCGCCGCGCACAGCAGGCCGAACGCAATTCCAAGACGATACCTTACATCCAGGGTGAAGATGAGCAGGGTTCCGGCTATGGAGATGAAACTTATGAGGAGTTGCCGCAAGGAGAAACGGCTGTGGTTGACTATCGGTAAAAAAAGTGTGGTGAAGAAACACGACGTGGCAATACAGGTAACGCCCACCGATACGTTTGAAGCCTGGATGCTGGCATAGAAAAAGACCCAGTGTATTGCCAGGAGCACCCCGCATCCGGCAATCATCAGCGCATTGGCCCGGGAAATGCGTTTAAACCGCCCTGTAACGGCCATAAACAGTGTCATACACACTATGCTGACAATCACCCTGTAACAGACTAATGGGAGGCCTGAAAGGCTTATAAGACGCCCGAAAAGACCGGTACCTCCGGCAAGCAGCACGGCCAGGTGCAAGAGCAGTATGGTCCTGTTTCTTTCGGTCATTCGTCCATTCTTTTTTACAAAGAAAAGAATAAATTGAAAAAAAGAACCTAACTTTGACTTTGTATGAGACCCCTAGTCCCATTAATAATATTATCCTGCCTTTTCTTTTCCTGCACAAACCGTAAGCAAACCGATGCCCAGCTGAAGCAGGCGGACTGCATTATGCTCCAGCATCCGGACAGTTCGCTGGTCATCCTGCAGGGAATGGACAGAAGCGCTCTCAAGACAAAATCCCAGCAGGCGTACTATTCCCTTCTGATATCCCAGGCCCTGGACCAGAACTCCATATATGTGACAAGCGACAGCCTCATTGCGCCGGCCGTCAACTACTATGAGAATCACGGCAACGCCAAGCAGAAACTACGCACCTGTTACTATATGGCCGTGATAGCCAACAACGCCGGCGACGCCGAATCCGCAATGGAGTGGCTTGCCCAGGGAGAATCCTTAATCCCCCAGGCCAACGACACTTTCACGGCCGCCCACCTCTACACCCTGAAATCGAGCATCTACAAGAGTCACTACGACTACGAGGCCGCCTTGGACAATGACATCAAGTCCAGCGACTTCTTCAAGAGCAACCAATATCCCGTCAGATACAGCTATTCCCAGGTCTCCATTGCCGACGACTACCTTCATCTTCACGACCTCCCCGCCGCCAACCAGGCTCTGGACGTGCTCGTGCCATACTGGGACAGCCTGGCCGTCTTCATCAAGTCCCGCTACCTCGAAACCAGAATAGGAATAGCCATAGAGGCGCAAGACACTGTGCGAGTAAAGGCCTTGAAAGACTCCTGCTTCACACAGATCTCCAACTCGGCCCAGAGGCCGTGGATAGCCATCTCGGACGCATACAACGCCTGCGAGATGCTGGATTCCGCCCTCTATATCCTGGACAATTACGCCATTTATCAGCCCGACCTCCTGGACCGGGAATATTATACCAGGGTGTCCACCATCTACGAGAAGAAAGGAGATTACCAGCAGGCGCTTGACACTCGAAAGAAGGCCACTGACGCTGTACGTTCCCACATCACTGACGTGCTTCAATCCGATACCAGGTTTATGGAGGAACGTTACAAGAGCCAGATTGCTGAACTGCGGCAGAGACACCTGCGGCTCTATCTTATTGTCGTAATAATCCTCCTCCTGGTATTGGGTACCGCTGCCCTCCACTTCCTTAGGCGGGCCTGGAAGAAGTCAGAATCCAGCCTGAGCGTCCTCAAGCAGAACTACTACAACCTCCATAAGGAAAGGGATCTGCTGCTTGCCGCCCAGGAACAGTCCCAGGTGATGAACGACGACCTCCGCAAGATAGTCAACGAGAGGCTCTCCCTGCTTGACAAAGTATTGCTGGGCGCGATGACCTCAAACCCCGTAGACCTGAAGGCCGCCAAGGAAGCCGTGGACGAACTGCTTGCTAACAAGGACGATTTCATCCTCTCCACCGCCAAGGTCTTCGCCGCCAGCCATCCAAAATTCATCGAATATCTCAGAGAGCACAACCTCAACCAGTGGGAGGCGGGTTACTGCTGCCTCTTCCTGATGGGAATGTACTCGAAAGACCTGGAGCCTATCTTCAGCCGCGCAACCAGCAACAAGTTCAACAGCGTCATCCGCACCAAACTTGGACTGCCCCTTAACGGCCCCAAACTGAAAACCTATCTTCTGGAGCTTTGCCGCAAACTGGAGGAGGAATAAGCGGGGAAATACCTCCCAATTTGGGGCCTGTGAAGTTTCTCCCTCATAACCCCTATTGATTATCAATAAGTTAGCAAGGCAAAAATGATGTTTTATTTTTGCTTTGCACATTGATACTATGTACTTTTGTAATGGTTAGATTATATGATAAGTCAAAATTTCAGACTTGGATCTGTGAAAAGCTTCAAAGCTGTACAGTATCGAATCATTACACACAAAGAGAGAGGCCCCGCCGGGATGGCGCGGCCTCTCTCTTTTATGTCAGCCTTGGTCTATTTGAAGTTCACCCAGTCTACCTCGACGTGGTTGCCGTCGGTCATAAGAAGGTAGAGGTTGTGAACGCCCCTCACGCTCTCTGAAACCTGGACGGTCCTTTCTGCCCATACGGCCTCTCCGGGAACATTGAACGAAGCCAGAACCGGTCCGTCAAGAGCGTCAGCGCGGAGCTCTATCTTGCCGCCTGCAAGGGAGTGAACCCTGATGGTAGCGGTATTGAGCTTGTTCTGTCCGAAATCTACCCTGTCATAGCTTATCCAGCGCGGCTCAGTCTCCTGGGTGGTATTCCAGAGGATGGCCTTCCATCCGTCGAAGGTATACTCTGAATTCAGGAAGTCCACAGCCACATACTGCTCAGACTTGTTGGAGTAACGGTCAATCTGGATGAGGGAAGTGGCCTTTGTGGTTCCCACGCCGCGGAGGGTGGGAGTTACCATCTGGATGGTTCCGTCAGGATTGAAATAGAGGTAGTCGATGCAGACCGACCTGTTCTTGTCAAAGTACGGAGAATAGTCGTTATGGTGATAGAACAGGTACCACTGGCCGTCAAGCTCTATGAATGAGTGATGGTTGGTCCAGCAGATGGTCTCTGACTGCTCCATGAACTTGCCCTTGAACTCATAAGGGCCCAGAGGGTTGTCTGCCATACAGTATGCGAGGGTCTCGCGAGCGTCCTCCACCCAAGGGAAGGTATAATAGTACTTGCCGTTGCGCTTGAACAGGAACGGGCCCTCTGTCATTCCTCTGGGGATTCCGGAGATGGTCACGGGCTCGGAGTCGAGTTCCAGCATATTGTCCTTGAGGCGGGCTACCTGCAGGCCGCGGCCGGACCAGGCCAGGTACGGGGTGCCGTCGTCGTCAATGAAGATGCAGGGGTCTATTCCGCCTATGCCCTGGATGGGCTGCTCCTCGGGGATGAAGGGGCCGTAAGGGGTGTCGGAGATGGCCACGCCTATTCCGTTGCCTCCACGCACGCCCTCGCGCGGCTTCTGCGGAGCCGGGAAGTAGAAGTAGTACTTGCCGTTGTGATAGTTGCAGTCAGGAGCCCACATACTGTAACCTGCTGCGTTCACCCACGGAACGCTCCACTGGTCTACGATCACTCCGTGGTCAACCCAGTCCACCAGGTTGTCAGAGGAGTAAACGTGATAATCCGCCATACAGAACCAATCCTTTCGGGCATAATCTGCCGGTGCGGGAATGTCGTGTGACGGATACACATAGACTCTGCCGTTGAATACGTGTGCGGAGGGATCCGCGCTGAACTGCCCCTTGATGATAGGGTTCTGGGCAGAGAGACTTACTGTAGCAGCGCAGGCTGCAATAAGGAAAATTGCGATGGTTTTTAGTTTCATATACTGCGTATTTATTGATTATTCTCAATATCCTACGCAATATATGAAATTATTTTATCAATTCCTCTAAGGAGCCTCTCGGGATCTCGCCGTTCAGGCAGATAAAACTGCATTCTTCAGGCTCGAATGTAAAGAGCACGAATCCCGTTACAGTGGCCTCCGGACCCATGGTGTAGATACGGGTCACTTCACCGTCCTCCTTGGCCTCCAGGAGCATCTCGTAGTCTCCGCGGCGGATGAACCTGTCCACGTCGCGCTTCATATCCTCGTTTACGTCAGGATTTTCGCTGTTGAGGATGTACATTCCGGTGAGGGACTTGATGATGGGGCCGAGGTTCACGTTCTTCCCTTCCAGTTCTATGTCAGGGATCCTCTTCATCAGCTTGAACATCGCCTGGGAGACGTATACTGCGCTCACTCCCTGGGACTCGGAGTATTTGTTGTAGATGGACTTGCCGTCCTGGGCAAAAGCGCTGGCGCCTATCAATGCGGCCAGGGCAACCAATAAAATCTTTTTCATTATCTGCTGTTGTTTATTATTCTGTTAACTGTTTCCAGGGGTTCCTCTACCTGGCGTACGGACTCGACTCCACGGTCCAACTTGGATGAAATGAGCGCAAAGGTCTCTTCTACCTTGGCGTAGGCGATGAGCGGATCGTCATAAGTGTCCTTGGGGGTGCGGGGGGTGGCGAAGAAGACTCCTATGCAGGCCGCGGCAAAGACGGAGAGAAGCGCGTACGGACGCCAGAGCGGCCTGCGGGCAGGGCGTGCGGAAGAGGCCTCTCCCATTGCGGCGGCTGCCACTGCGCTCTTGACCGATGCCTTCAGATCCTTGGGGACCTTGACGGCGCTGTCCTGTGCTATCTCTTCAAGCTTGTCAAAACTTATGTTTTCTATTTCTTGCAAGGATTTCATAACGCTTCTTTGATTTTTGTCCTGGCCCGGCTTATCATCACCCTTACTGCCAGATTGCTCATTCCTGTTTCCTCAGATATCTGCTCGTTGCTCATTCCTCTGAGCAGTTTCATTTCAAGTACCGCCCTTTGTCTTTCAGGGAGTTTCCTGACCGCCCGCATTACCCGCTCCGCCTGTTCCTTTGCGGCCTGCGGGCCGTCGGCCGTGTCATCGGCTGGAATCTCTTCGGACAAGTCTGCCCTTGCCAGGCGCGATTCTTTGCGGATACGGTCTATGCACAAGTTCTTCAGCAGTCTTATGCCGTACCCCATTGGGTTGTGCACGCTGTCCAAGGTATCCCTTGAATTCCAAAGCTTTATGAACAGGTCCTGTACGGCGTCCCTGGCGTCCTGCTCCGATTCCAGGATGTAGTATGCAACCCTGTAGAAGCCGTCAGTCAAAGGCAGGTAGATGTCACAGAACTGTTCGTAGGTCATATCAGCGTGAAGCCATGTTCAACACGGAATCCAGGGAGATGGTTCCGAAGAGGCAGACGAGAGTGCAGTCTTCCGGGCTGAACAGCACGAAGTTCCTTACCCTGTCTCCCCTGTCGTCCACAACTCCGTACATACGCATTATGTCAGAGCCGTCCTTCACCTCCATAAGCATTTCCGCTCCGTTGAGGAGCCTGCCTACTTTATTAGTGAAGCCTTGCCTTACCTGGGGTTCGCAATCGGAATAATCCACCACTGCCAGTTTCTTAATGCCTTTGATAAGCCGCTTGATCTCCTTTATTTCAGGGTCGCTCCCCTCTACGACTCCCGAGGAGATAAGGGATTTGAGGATTCCCGTTCCGAGCCTGCCCACCTTCACGGTTTCGAAGCCGTCGTACGCTTTGTATTCGCTTATGAGCAAGGATATCTGGGTACCCGGAACTGATTTCCCCTGGGCATTTGCGCTGCCTGCCAACGGTAAGGTCAAGGCAAGGACGATTATGATAAAAAAGTGCTTCATATTTTTAAACAAACTTCATTAACAAGACGCAAAACCCCGGGGATTGTTACAGAATAATAGAAGATTTTATTTGATTTCTATCTGCGCTCTCTGACGCAGGTCGTCGGAGGCGGAGCCCAGCAGCAGCTCCACCGTGCCTTTTTCCAGTTCCCAGCCATTGTCAGACCACCAGCAAAGTTCGCTCACAGGCACCTCCAGGGTCACTTTTTTGCTCTGGCCCGCTTTAAGCGCCACCCTCTTGAATGCCTTGAGTTCCTTTAAAGGATACTCCACCTTGGCATCCTTGCGGCTGACATACAGCTGGGCGACTTCTTCGGCCGGCATCCTGCCGGTATTCTTCAGCTTGAAGCTGACTTTGATGGTCTCGCCCTGTGTATATGCCTTCTTGGATGCCTTCAGGCCGGAATACCTGAAATTGACATAGGAAAGACCGTGGCCGAAGGCATAGGCGACAGGAATGTCCTTGGTGTCGAACCAACGGTAACCTACCAGAAGGCCTTCTGTGTACTTGGAGTCCGGTGCCTGACGGCGTATGGCCCCACCCTGTGCCATATCGGCACGGTACATTCCGGTGAAGAGGTCTTCCTGGGTCTCGGCCCTGTTGGGGAAATTACCCATTGCGTAGGCCGGAGAATGCTCCAGAGCGATGGGATAAGTGAATGGAAGTTTGCCGGACGGAGCCCTGTCGCCGAAGAGAATCTCGGCGAGGGCGGTTCCGCCCTCTATTCCGTTCCACCAGCCCTGAACCACAGCCGTTGAACAAGTTTCGATGTTTGTCAGTTCCAGCGGTCCTCCCGAGATAACTATGCTCACCATATTGGGATTCACCAGGGAAATCGCAGCTGCGGCGGCCTCCTGTCCGGTGGGCAGTTTGATGTTCTGGCGGTCGCTGCCCTCAGTCTCGATGGTCTTGTTGGTGCCGCAGAAGAAGAGTACCAGATCGGCCTGGGAAGCAACTTCCATGGCTTCAGAAATAAGCTGATGGTCAGCTTTTTCGTCTATAGCCAGCGCCTGAAGAGGACCCGGCTCCTGACCAGGGCGGATCCTTCCTCCGTAATTCTTGTATCCAGGGGCGTAGATGACCTTGATGCCGTCCCCGGCCCTGCGCTTGATGCCTTCCAGAGGAGTCACTTCGTACGGAGTCTTGACTCCGGCGCCCACTCCGCCTGCGGCGGTGGATAGCACAGCATTCTGGCCTATCACGGCTATGGTCTTGACGTTCTCGGCTATAGGCAGCCCGGCGCCCTTGTTGCTGAGCAGGACTATGGAGCGCCTGGCCACCTCCAGGGCGGCCTGGCGGCTCTCCGGCTGCGATGTCTGCACCAGATTGCACTTGTCCTCGGGGATGGGCTCGATGGCGAAGCGCACGCGCAGGATCTCGCGCACCTTGTCGTCCACAACCTTCTCAGACAGCTTGCCTGCGGCGATGGAGTCTATGAGCGGAGGTCCCAGGTAGTTGTCGCCGGTCATCTGCACGTCAAGGCCGTGCAGGGCGGCTCCCATAGTGCTGTGCGTGGCGCCCCAGTCGGACACCGTCATCCCCTTGAAGCCCCACTCTCCGCGGAGCACCTGGTTCAGGAGGAACTCGTTCTCGGAGCAGTAGTCGCCGTTCACCTTGTTGTAGGCGGGCATAACGCCCATAGCGCCGGCTTCCTTGACCGCAGCCTCGAAGGGCTTGAGGTAGATTTCGCGTATCACGCGTTCGTCCGCAATCACGTTGACGCTGCCGCGGTTGGTCTCCTGGTTGTTCAGGGCGAAGTGCTTGATGCAGGCGGCCGTACCGGCGTCCTGCATTCCCTTCACGTAGCCCACCGCCAGGGCGGCCGCAAGGGCCGGATCCTCGCTGAGGTACTCGTAGCTGCGGCCGCCCACGGGGAGCCTCTGGATGTTGATGGCGGGGCCCAACATCATATCCTTGCCGCGGAGGCGCGCCTCCACCCCGATGCCGTGGCCGTAGTCATAGGCCAGGGCGGGGTCCCAGGTGGCGGCGAGCGCCGACCCGGTGGGGAAATACGTGGCGGAGTCAAGCTGCCAGCCCAGGGGGCGGAAGCCGTCTCCCAGTTCCTCGCGCACTCCGAACGGTCCGTCGGCGTACTTGATGTCCTGGATTCCAAGGCGCGGAACGCCCTCTGAAGACATGATGGTCTTTGAATGGAGCATCATAACCTTTTCTTCCAAAGACATCTGGGCTATGATTTCATCAATCTCCTTGTCGTGCCTGGTCAGCACGTCCTGGGGAGCCTGTTCGGCGCAGCCGGCCAAGAGAGTCAGGGCGGCCGTCACCAGAAAGATGGTCTTTCTCATATTATTTCTTTGTTGGATTTTTGCTTTCAACTTCTTTCAGCGCCTTGAGGGCCTGCGGGAAAAGGAACAGCAGGGACAGCACGTTTATCCAGGTGGTGAGTCCCAGGCCCACGTCTCCCCACTTCCACGCGATGTCGGAACTGGTGCAGGCGCCCAGCACTACCAGAGTCAGCATAATGATGCGGTATGCCCACAACGCGGCCCTTTCGGACTTGCCGCCGGCCTTTCCCATACGGGAGAATATGTATGCGATGCTGGATTCGGCGTAGAAGTAATACGCCATAAGGGTGGTGAAAACGAAGAACGACAGCGCCACTGCCACGAACGCGCTTCCGAAACCGTTGAACACGCTGTCTATGGCGGCCTGGGTGTAGCCAACGTAATTATTGCCCAGGGCCGGGGCCGCCGCGTACAGGATCTCCCCGCTGGAGGCGTCCACCAGGTTGAAATTCCCCGTACAGAGTATCATCAGGGCCGTTGCAGTGCACACCAGAAGGGTGTCGATGTACACAGAAAAAGCCTGCACCAAGCCCTGCTGCGCGGGCATATCGTTCTGTGCGCTTGCGGACACGATGGCGCCTCCCCCCTGCCCCGCCTCGTTGGAGAAGAGGCCGCGCTTCACTCCCATCGCGAAGGTGCTGCCCAGCATTCCTCCCACCAGAGGGTTGATTCCGAAGGCATTCTTCACTATCAGGCCCAGCATAGCCGGCACGGAGCTGATGTTCGCGCATATTATGACGATGGCCATAATGATATAGGCTACGGCCATGAACGGGGTGACCACCGTGGCCACGTTGGCTATCCTCCTGGCTCCGCCTATTATCACGAGGCTCAAGATGAAGGCCAGCACGGCGCCGGACACCCACGGCTTCACGGCGAAGGAGTTCTGGAACGCCCCGGACACGCCGTTGGCCTGCGTCAGCACCAGCAGCATTCCGTAGCCCGCAATAGTGAGGATGGCGAAGAGCATTCCCAGCCAGGGTTTCTTGAGGCCTTTCTCTATGTAACTGGCGGGACCGCCGCGCAGTTGTCCTTCGTGCCTGAAGTTATAGATCTGTGCAAGGGTGGATTCGGTGAAGGCCGTGGACGCTCCCAGGAAGGCGATAACCCACATCCAGAACACGGCGCCGGGGCCTCCCAGGGCTATGGCCGTGGCCACGCCCACGATGTTGCCTGTGCCAACCCTGCCCGACAGGGCCACGCAGAAAGCCTGGAACGGCGAGAAGCTGTCCCCGTCGGAGCGACGGCGCCCGAAGAGCAGCCTCGCCATCAGTCCCACCCTGCGTATCTGCACGCAGCGGGTGCGGATTGTAAAGTACAGGCCCGCGCCCACAAGGAGTACGATGAGAGCCGGACTCCAGACTATATTATATATTAAATCGGTCAATTTTTAGATATCTATTCACAAATATACTGTTTTTTAACTATCTTTATTGGCTCAAAGACAATATCATATTTTTTAATACTATTTATGAATAAGTTCAAACTTCTAACCATCGCTCTTTTCTCTGCAGCAATGGCAATCAGCGCCAACGCCCAGAGCTTAAAGATGAACGACCTCGACTACTTCGAGGCAAGAGGCACGAACGTGCTTGTTTACAACAACCTTTACAACGGTAGTTTCTACGACGAGAAATTCGCCGGAATCGAAATTATCCAGAGAGGTGAGAGAATCTGCACCGGTGGCGGTATCCGACTGGTGAACACTCCCGAGCAGTGGGACATCTTCGGCGTCATCAGCAACAGGACTGTGAACCACGCAGACAGCAGCGTGGAGGTTGAGCTGACCTACAGTGACTGGGACTTCGTTTCCAAACTGAGGGTATTCCCCAAGGACAAGGGTGTTGTTATCGAGGTTTACCTTGACAAGCCGGTTCCTGAGTTCCTCATCGGAAAGGCCGGAATGAACATCGAGTTCTTCCCCGCTTCCTATTTCGGAAAGAACTATCTGGTTGACGGACTTGCAAGGCCTCTTCCCAAGTACCCTATGGCACAGACAGAGGTTCATCCCATTTCTGAGAAGATCCCTCAGTACTTTGGAGAGTCTACATTCGACGACCGCGGCCGCGGCGACTTCCTTGTTCCCCTCCCGCTTTCAACTGGAAAGCAGATCACCCTCGCACCTGAGGATCCCGCTCTCCGCGTAAGCGTTAAGTCAGACCTTGACCTCAGCATCTACGACGGACGTCACCTCGCACAGAACGGTATGTTCGTACTCCGTTCCATCCTTCCTGCAGGAAAGACCGGCAAGGTCCTCGAGTGGTACCTCGAGCCCAGCGCTGACCCTACCTGGGTACGCGAGCCCAACATCGGTATCTCACAGGTCGGCTACACCCCTGCACAGAAGAAGGTTGCAGTGGTAGAGATGGACAGGAACGACACTCCTGCCAAGACCGCCAACCTCCTCAAGGTAAATCCTGACGGAACCAAGAGCGTGGCCAAGGTCATCAACGCCAAGGAGTGGGGAGTATTCCACCACAGGTACAACTATGTACAGCTTGACTTCTCCGACGTAAAGACCCCTGGTCTGTACAGCATCGAGTACAACGGAGTAGAGAGCAACGCATTCCCTATCGACAAGAACGTTTACGACGACAAGTGGCATCCTTCAATGGACATCTCCCTCGTTGTAAATATGGACCATATGGAGGTTAACGAGGCCTACAGAGTATGGCACGGACGCGCCAATATGGACGACGCCCTCCAGGCTCCTCTGAACATCCGTCTGCACGACGGTTACACAATGGGCAACGAGACCAACACCAAGTATGCACCTCTGGAGCATATCCCCGGACTCGCAATCGGTGGATGGTATGACGCAGGTGACTTCGACATCCAGTCCAACTCCGTAGTTACCACAACCCAGGACCTCGCCTATATGTGGCGCACCTTCCGTCCTGAAAGGGACCAGACCCTCATCGACCACAAGACCCTGTACGCCGACATCCACGTTCCTGACGGAATTCCTGACAACGTACAGTACATTATGCAGGGTACCCTGAACATCAACGCACAGGTAGAGAACATCGGTTTCGTAGCCGGAACAATCGGCCAGCCCGATATGCACCACTATCATCACCTGGGAGACGCTATGACCCTCACCGACGGTCTCATCTACGATCCTACACTGGAGCGTTACGAGATTAGGGGCAACCGTTCAGGCACCCCGGACGACAGATACGTTATCACCGGACGTTTCAGCCCTGCCGGAACAATGGGAACCATCGTTTCCCTCGCTGCTGCATACCCTGCTCTCAAGGAGTACTTCCCTGAGGAGGCAGAGCGTACTCTCAAGAACGCCCTTATGCTTTGGGACAAGTACTTTGAGGCAGCAGCTCCCAACAACAACGCCAACGCAAATCCTTTCGGAAGAATGATGGGAGGCGGCGGAGATCCCAGGATGCAGGCAGCCATCGAGCTCTGGTTCGCTACCGGCGACCAGAAGTTCAAGGACTTCTTCACCCCGCTCGTAGAGGCTCAGCTTAACCCCAGGCCCGCACAGGCTCCTACTCTCCAGAATGGACGCGGCGGCGTAGGTATGAACCTCTCCGCAGCTCTCCAGGTTTATCCTTACATGGACAAGAAGTTCCAGGACAAGGTTAAGGCCCTCATCCCTGACTATGTAAAGAGCATCACTGCAGTAGCAGAGGAGAATCCTTACGGAGTTAACATCGCCGGTGCCACCTGGGCTGGAAACAGCGGAATCATCAACAACGCATACAACTGCTACAAGGTTTGGAAGCTGTTCCCTGACATGATCGATCCTGAGTATGTATTCGCAGGCCTGAACTTCCTGTTCGGATGCCACCCTTACAACAACAAGTCGTTCATCACCGCAGTCGGTGTCAACACAAAGAATGTTGCCTACAGCAACAACAGGGCTGACTACTCAGTAATCCCTGGAGGCGTTGTTCCCGGACTTCTCGTAAAGGAAGACTTCTTCGAGAACAAGGATGACTATCCTTTCCACTGGGGAGAGAACGAGTGCTGTATCAACGACGCTCCGAGGTATGTTGAACTTGTACTTGGCGCAATTGAAGTTGCCAACTACCTGAATAAATAGACCTCATTAAATAAATAACTATATTAGCGGTATGAAACGACTGATTTTCATTACCGCTAATATTTTTCTGGCAACCGTCCTCTCGTTTGCCCAGAATTTGAGATTTGCTTCCCATCCATCTTTGTCGCCGGACGGGAAGCAAATTTATTTCAGTTATGACGGCGACATCTATTCCGTTCCGGCTTCCGGAGGACAGGCCACGGCCGTAATCACTATGAACGGAGTTCAGGATTCGCCGCTGGTGTCCCCCGACGGAAGGTGGCTGGCTTTCAGCTCCGACAACCAGGGCAACAGCGACATATTCGCAGTGCCCCTGGGCGGAGGCGACGCCGTGCAGCTGACCTTCCACGAAGCTCCGGACGTCCCCATCTCCTGGTCGGCCGACTCCAAGTACATCTACTTCGAGTCCACCAGGGAAAGCGCGCGCAAGACATCGTTCAAGGTGGCCGTGGCCGGAGGGACGCCCCAGCTTATGTTCGACGGCTTCTTCAACACCATTGTCAATCTGGTGGAGAATCCAAAGACAGGGGAATTCCTTTTCAACGAGTCGATGGAGAGCCTCAGTTTCCCTACCAGAAAGCGATACGTAGGCGCCCACAATCCAAATATCAAGTCTTGGAACCCCAGGACTAAGGCCTATGCAGAACTGACCGATTACGAGGGCAAGGACCAGTGGCCCATGGCCGACAAGGACGGCAACATCTACTACGTCAGCGACCAGTCCAACAAAGAGTCCAACATTGTCAAGTACGTGAAAGGCTCCTCCCCCGTGCAGTTGACCAACTTCGACAAGTCAGTCCAGTATCCTTTCCTGGCCTACGGAGGCTCGGCTATGGTCTTCCTCAAAGACTATGAGATATACCTCCTGGACCTTCCTTCAGGCAGAGTGAACGTGCCTCAGATCAGCATAGCTTCCGCCAACCTGGAGGTGCGCAGGTCCTTTGCCGGGCAGACTCCGAGCGCCGCGGCAGTATCCCCGGACGGGAAGAAGTTCGCCCTGGTGATAAGGGGCGGCCTTTATATAACAGACCCCAAGTGCAAGTTCCTGCAGAAACTGGAGACTCCGTCTTCCGAGAGAGTGGCTGAGGTGGTCTGGGGTGACGACAGCAGGACAGTGTACTACACCCGCACCAACTTCGGCTGGACAAACCTTTACAAGACAGCCGCTGACGGCTCCCAGCCGGAAGCAATAGTGTTCCCGTCGCAGAACAACGTCAAGAACCTGACAGTCAACCACAAGGGAGACAAGATAGCCTTCGTGGACGGCAGTCATTCGATTATGATCCTGGACACCAAGACTGGGCTGGCGGCCAGGGTTGCAGAAGCCGAGTTCTGGTCCTACCAGCGCTATGGCCTGTCCTTCTCGTTCGACGACAAATATCTGGCTTTCGACGCAATGCATATGTTCGAGCCGGACATCTTCCTATACAGTTTCACCGACGGCTCGGTGAAGAACTTCACCAATTCCGCCTCGAGTGAGCAGAGTCCCGTTTTCTCGCCTGACGGCAAGAACATGTACCTGCTGGCCAATCCTACTTCCACCTCGTTCCCAAGGGGCTCCCGCCCTTCGCTTTACAAGCTGCCTCTGAGGAAGTATGACACGCCTTTCAAGTCGGCCGCGGTAGATGATCTTTTCAAGGACAAGAGCTCAGAAAAGAAGGATTCTTCGGTGGTCATAGACTTCAAGAACATCCACGAGCGTATGACCAGGGTGGAGCGCGACGGCAGCCAGGGCAACTTGTATGTATATTCTTCAAAGGACAAGTCCTATCTGCTCTACAGTTCTTACGCTGCAAGTCCGGGAGGCGTCTACTGCCTGGAAATCTCAGACCCCGAGGCCAAGCCAAAGCAGATCAGGGACCTCAGTTCCGGTACTTTCTTCAGTTGCAAGGATGCCATTTACTGCCTCAGCGGAGGTTCGATATACAAGATAGACCTCAACGCCGCTTCCGCCTCCAAGACAGAGGTTAAGAAGGACGTGGAGGTTGTGCTCAAGGACGAATTCTCACAGATGTTCTACGAGGTCTGGGGCGTACTGGAGCAGAATTACTATGACGTCAACTTCCACGGAGCGGACTGGTACGCAGTAAGGGACTACTACGCTTCCCTGCTGCCCTACGTCAGGACAAGGGCCAACCTCAGGACCCTTATGGCAGACCTCCTGGGAGAACTCAACTCGTCCCATATGGGATTCACTTCAAGCGGCACTGAAGAGAGGCCTGAAACCAGCATACACACCTACGGCACTGGAATAGTGTTCGACAATGCTTCGCCTTACAAGGTCGACTACGTCCTGGAGGATTCCCCCGCCGACAAGGTGGAGATAAACCTTCGCAAGGGCGACGAGCTCGTAGCCGTCGACGGAGCAAGGGTGGACAAGGCCCTGAACAGGGAGAAGTACTTCTCCGGCGCGGTGAGCAAGGATGAGCTCAGGCTCACCTTCAGCCGCGGCGGCAAGGAATTCGACGTGAAGGTTCACACCGAGCCCTTCGCCACCATCAAGGCGCTCTCATACAAGCGCTGGGAGGAGCAGAGGGCCGACATCGTCGCGCAGAAGACAGGCGACCGCGTGGGCTACATCCATATGAGGGCGATGAGCGACGAGGACCTGAACAACTTCCTGCTGAAGATGCACACGGAGGTGTTCGACAAGGACGCCCTGATCCTGGACCTCCGCTACAACAACGGCGGCAACGTCCACAAGGAGGTCATCGACTTCCTGCGCGGGCAGGCTCACTTCGAGTGGGGATATCGCGACTTCCCCAGGACCAGCCACCCCAATGTGGCTCCGGGCGGGAAGCCTATCGTGGTGCTGGTGAACGAGCACAGCCTCTCCGACGCCGAGGTCACCTCCAACGGAATCAAGACTCTGGGAATTGCCAAACTGGTGGGAACGGAGACCTACAGGTGGATAATCTTCACCTCTTCTGCCAGGCTGATTGACGGCTCAACCTGCCGTCTTCCCGCTTGGGGATGCTACAGCGTGGACGGGAAGGACCTGGAAAATACAGGAGTAAAGCCCGACATCTACGTCCGCAATACTTTCAAGGACCGCCTGGACGGCAAGGATCCCCAGCTGGATGCAGCCATTTCAGAGGTTCTCTCCCAGCTTTAATAGTTTTTTATTACCTTTACGCAGTAAAGAATCAGTTCGCATTATGAAAAGATTATTAGTCTTTATTCTTTTGTTCTCTGCCACCATTGCATCTGCCCAGGTTTACATCGGCGGATCCGTGAGCGGCTCCTACGGCAACTCCCAGAAGACCGGTGTGGAAACCTGGTCGTTCAACGTCAAGCCAGAAATAGGATATATCATGAATGACACCTGGGCTTTCGGAGGCCGGGTGGCGTACGGTAAATCTGTGACCAAGACTGAGGTTCCGGGACTTGAAGAAACTGATACTGATACTGACATCAATCTGCTTACTATCAATCCCTATGCGGCATATTCTACTCTTACGCTGGGAGATTTTGCCGTATGGCTGGAGATGGGTGTGCAGTTCATTCCAAAGCAGAAGACTATAGATTACGCCACTATGGCCTGGTATCTGGAACCGGTCCTGACTTATGACTTGAACAGGAGTATCCTGCTGAAGACCAATCTGAATTTTGCCAGGCTCGCCTGGATCGGGACTACTGAAGGCAGTTTCGTGCTGGCCGGCAACTTCGGCGCAGACAACATCATAGCCTTCGACGAAGACTTCTCCATCGGTTTCGTTTACCGCTTCTAACTAGTATAGCGCAGAAGGAGTCAGTGACTTCAAAATCGCCGCAAATGCAGGCTCACGCCGAAAGCGATTTTGAAGTCACTGACTCCTTCTACGCCTCTAGTTATATTAAACGATTTCCTCGAACAAAGGATATGAAGGCCACGGGTTTTCCGAATGCCTGGCTGCCTCCGGACTGTCACAATTATATTGACTGTATCTGTCAGCTATACTGACTAGAAGAATTTGACGATGTCGTCCATTGCTTTGCGGGCGGGACGGTTGGGGTCGGAGGCGCGGTAGCCGAGGCTGATGACGGCCATAACTTCCTCCGTATCAGGAATATTGAAGAGCTTGCGAAGGCCGTCGGAGTCACGCATTCCCATAATGAGAGTGTCGAACCCCTGCTCCCGGGCCTTCAGGATGAAGAAAGCGTTGCTGACGCCGTTGTCGTAGGCGCCCCAGCCGTTACCGATCTCATTGACCTGATTCCCGCGATCGAATCCTGACTGGTCCTTGACAAAAGTGGAGACAATCATCACCG
>JAGCVB010000117.1 GCA_017962585.1 Bacteroidales bacterium | reverse complement strand
TATGCCGAGCTTATCCGCAACCGCGCTTTCGCCGCCCCAGAAATATACTACGCTCCCAATCAGCCGCAAGTCCAGGCGCCAATGAACCCGCTTCCGGGCGAGAATCCGCCGCGCCCTATGCTCAGCGGCGGCGATTCGCAGGGAAGGCAGAGGCTGCAGATGCTGCCGGGGCAGCGCGAGATGCGCCGGGCCCAGGCCCAGGCGCAAGCGCAGCAGTCAGCCCAGACGCCCCGCGCCGGCGCTCCGCCCAAGGACCCCAACGTCAACTACATCAAAGGCCTCTATTACTGGAATCCCGTGCAGGAGGGCTCAGCAAAGGTTAAGATAGCCGCAGACAACATAGACCAGTCATCCTGGACCGTCCTCAAGAACAACGCCCGCATAGAGATATCCGGCGCCGGCGGCAACTCCCGCGCAGGCATTTACAACGAAGGCTACTGGGGCATCCCCGTATGGCCCAACACAACCTACAAGGCATCGTTCTACGCCAAGGCCGCGCCCGGCTTCAGCGGCCCCGTAACCGTGGCCATTGAGAGCAACGATGCCAAGACCGTCTACGCCAGCGCCACGGTTTCCGCCATCACAACCGACTGGGCCAAGTACGAACTGACCCTCACCACCGGCGACGTCCAGGCCACAGACGACACCCGCTTCACTCTCACTTCCACCTCCGACGGCAAATTCTGGATCAGTTTCGTATCCCTGTTCCCTCCCACCTACAAGGACCGTCCCAACGGCAACCGCCGCGACCTGATGGAGATGATGGCCGATATGCGCCCCACCTTCCTCCGCTTCCCCGGAGGAAACTACCTGCAGGGGTACGGCCCCGACACCCGCTTCAACTGGAAGGAGATGATAGGCCCCCTGGAGATGCGCCCCACGCATATGTCTCCCTGGAAGTACCATTCATCAGACGGAATGGGCCTGCTGGAGTTTATGTACTGGTGCGAAGACCTGGGTATGGAACCCATACTTGTAGTGTTCTCCGGTATGTACCTTGACACTATGAGCGGCAGTCCCTTTGTAGGGGAAGCCCTGGAGCCCTACATCCAGGAAGCGCTGGACGAGATTGAGTACCTCACGGGAGGCACCGATACCAAATGGGGTGCCCTGCGCGCACAGCACGGCCGCGTAGAGCCGTTCAAACTGAAGTATGTAGAGCTGGGCAACGAGGATTTCTGGGAGCGCAGGGGCTACACCTACCCCGACCGCTACAAACAGATGTACGACGCCATCAAGAAGGTTTACCCTGACCTGACCCTCATATCTGCAAGTAGAAGTATCGATACGATGACCCCGGATATGATAGATATCCACCAGTACATCAGGCCCGCGCAGGGCGCCCTAGCCGAAGCACACCGCTACGACCCGGAGAACTTCCCCCGCGAGACTCCCATCTTCATAGGGGAGTATGCGACCCGTGTAGGATCGCCCACCACCAACTGGCAGGCGGGGCTCTACGACGCCGCCTACCTGTCCGGCTGCGAGCGCAACGCAGACCTGGTGAAGATGACCTGCTATGCTCCTATCTTCGTGAATGTCAATGAGATGCAGTGGGATACCAACCTGATGGGGTATAACGCCATAGAGGCGTACGGAGCACCTTCGTACTACGTGCAGTGTATGTTCTCCAGGAACCTCGGCACCGAACTTCCGGCATCGTCCATAGCCAACGCTCCCGTAGATCCCGTCACCAATTACGAGGACGTCTACTACAGCGTGACCAAGGATGCCGACTACATTTACCTGAAGGTGATAAACGTATCCGGCAACGAATACCCCTTCCAGGTCGACATCCAGGGCGTCTCCAAGGTTATGTCCAAGGCCGTGGTGACGGTTATGAAATCCGCCTCGGACCAGGACACCAACTCAATTGACTACCCGCAGAAGATTGTCCCGCAGGAGAGCGTCAGGAGCGGTTTCGGCAAGATATTCACCTATACTCTCGAACCCTATTCTGTAAACGTTTTCAAACTTCAGTACAAGTAAACTATGGAAAGTCCGGTGGCAGATCGACGATGGTTCGCGGCGCGCGTGCGCAGCGGCCACGAGTTGCTGATGAGGGCGCGCCTGACGGAGCTGGGCGTCCGCAACTACATCCCCAGCAAGGAGGTGACCCGCGTGCGCGGCCACAAGCGCTGCAAGGTTGAGGCACCCGTCATCCCCAACTTGATATTCATCTACTGCGAGAAGCCCAAGGCCTTCGCCCTGGCCAACGGCTACGGCCTCCCCATAAAGTACCTGATAGACCACTCCACGCGGACGTTGCTGGAAGTTCCCTCCAAGCAGCTGGAAGACTTCATCCGCGTTATGGAGGAGGATCCCTCCACGCTCTGCCCTCCGGACCAGGTGTTCCAGCCCGGGCAGAAGGTGCGCGTGGTCGCAGGCAACCTCGCCGGCGTCGAGGGCGAAGTTGAAATGCTCCCCAACCGCACCTTCCTGGTAATCAGCGTCTGCGGCCTCCTCCGCGCCCGCATCCAAATCCCCCGCGCCTACGTCAAAGCCCTCTAGCCCTCCCTCACACGCCCTGACCTCTCGTCTAGCCCCACCTCCCCCAGCTCTTCTCCCCACCTTTTGTTCAGGGGAAGGGCCTTTTTTGAACGAAAGGCCTCCAAACCCCGCCTCCGTTCAGGAGAGGGGCCAATTTTGAACGAAAGGCCTCCAAACCCCGCCTCCGTTCAGAGGGGAGGCCTTTTTTGAACGAAAGGCCTCCAAACCCCGCCTCCGTTCAGGGGAGGGGCCAATTTTGAACGAAAGGCCTCCAAACCCCGCTTTCGTTCAGGAGAGGGGCCAATTTTGAACGAAAGGCCTTTAAGCCCCACCTCCGTTCAGGGGAGGGGCCTTTTTTGAACGAAAGGCCTCCAAACCCCGCTTTCGTTCAGGAGAGAAGGCATTTTTGAACGAAAGGCGCGCACGTTCTAGCCGGCGCTCAGGGGGAAGAGGCTGTCCACTTCGTACTGGTTGAGGCCCAAGATGCGGCGGATTTGCCCATTGGAAGACCTGAAGTCGTAGTGCAGCGTGCGGGCCAGGTCACACTTCTGTGCTTTGGAGAGATCACGCAGACTGGAAACTTTGTACCACTCCCGGATCATACTTATGACTTTTGCCATCAGTTCTGCGTCCGTAAGGAAATCGGCATCTCCAAACTCTTGGGCCAACTCCTGATAGGCCTCGACGTTTTTCCCTAATTGATTGAAATAGTGATGGGCATCTCTGAAAACACCCATTCCAAACTGTATGGAGCAGTATGAAGAAGGGGCGACATATCCATCTAAGATTGCCCAATCACCAGGCAATTCAGGAGCTCTTCCACGGAACATCTGCCGTTTGGGCGTCAGTTTAAGGTCTGAGTAGCGGGTATGGGTAGGAATATCGTTGAAATAGAATCTGCCAGTTCCCCAGGGATAGTTGAAAGGAGTATAATTGGGGTCAGCGACATAGCCGTTACGGTTTACATAGACAATGTTGTTCCTCAGTGAAACCAGATTGTCGATACTCTTCAAATTAGCCTCCAAACAACGGGCGTCCCTGATAGTCCGGGAGAGCCTTCTCTTGATAAATGCAAAGAAGGCGAGGATATCCTCTTTAGAGCCGGACAAAATAAAATGAAGATGATTGTTCATAACCTCGAAGGCAATTATGACCACACCGCTAGTCTGGAAGTCGTTCCGGCCATAAGTGGGCCGAAACTCTAAGGCCGCCTGGGCTACGACATTCATTACAAAGGAGAGATCTTCTTTTGTCGCGAATAGAACCGGGGTCTCCTTTCCGGATGTATATACGTGCCAGTAGGGGCCACGCATCTCATACATCATTTCGCAAGTTTTTTCTCTTTCAGCAAAGCTTTTCATAGTTCTAACAGTATTTAGTTAAGTATAGGTTCAGCGGAGGGGCCTTTTTTGAACGAAAGGGCCCGGAAGTGGGGTTTCGTTCAGAAGGGCGGCTATTTTTGAACGAAAGGGCCGAAATAAGGGGTTTCTTTCAAGAAAGGGGGTGTTTTTGAACGAATGGGCGGCAAACCGGGGTTTCGTTCAGAATAGAGGCCTTTTTTGAACCAAATGGCCTCGGGAGGAGGCAAAAGGCCGATAAGCGGGGCTCCCATGGCCGATAAGCGGGGCTCCCATGGGGCGGTGGTGTTAAAGATAGGTATTATTCTCTCTGAACTCACAAAAAAGTGCTATCTTTACGGATAGACTTAATGTTTTGATATGAAAATAGCAATTGCAGGAACGGGATATGTGGGCCTGAGTATGGCGACGCTGCTGGCGCAGCATAACAGCGTGACGGCGGTGGACGTTATACCTGAGAAGGTGGAAATGATCAACCGCGGAGAGTCGCCCATCAAGGACGATTTCATCCAGGAGTACCTCTCCGGCAAGGCCCTCGACCTGAAGGCCACGCTGGACGGTGCCGCTGCGTACCGCGACGCCGACTTCGTCATAATAGCCACACCCACGGACTACGACCCCCGGCAGAACTTCTTCAACACCTCCAGCGTGGAGGCCGTGATAGACCTGGTGCTGAGCGTGAACCCGCAGGCGGCAATCGTCATAAAGAGCACCATCCCAGTAGGGTATTGCCGCGGCCTGTACGATAAGTACGGCGCCGGCCTGAACCTGCTGTTCAGCCCCGAGTTCCTCCGCGAGAGCAAGGCCCTCTACGACAACCTCTACCCCAGCCGTATTATCGTGGGATACCCCAAGTGGGAGCGCCCGGACCTGCTGGCCCGCGCGCAGGCTTTCGCCGCGCTGCTGCAGCAGGGCGCCCTCAAGCAGGACATCCCCGTCCTCTTTATGGACACCAAGGAGGCCGAGGCCGTGAAGCTCTTCGCCAACACCTACCTGGCGCTGCGCATCAGCTATTTCAACGAACTTGACACCTACGCCGAGATGAAAGGCCTCGACAGCAAGGCCATAATAGAAGGAATCGGGCTGGATCCGCGCATCGGCACGCACTACAACAACCCCAGCTTCGGCTACGGCGGCTACTGCCTCCCCAAGGACACCAAGCAGCTGCTCGCGAACTTCGAGGACGTCCCCGAGAACCTGATCGAGGCCATTGTCAACTCTAATCGCACACGCAAGGACTTCGTGGCTGACCAGGTGCTCAAGAAAGCCGGATATTACAATTACTCTGGCGCCAACCAGTGGGACCAGACGCAGGAGAAGAGCGTGACAGTGGGCGTCTTCCGCCTGACGATGAAGTCCAATTCAGACAACTTCCGCCACAGCTCCGTCCAGGGCATAATGAAGCGCATCAAGGCCAAAGGCGCCACGGTGATAGTCTACGAGCCTACGCTGCCCGACGGCAGCAGTTTCTTCGGCAGCGAGGTAGTCAACGACCTGGACACCTTCAAGCGCCGCTGCGACGCAATCATCGCCAACCGCTACGATTCCGTCCTTGACGACGTTGAGGCCAAAGTCTACACGCGGGACATCTTCCGCCGGGATTAACAATTATTATAATATGAGAAGAGCCTTCTTGATGATGGCGCTGGCGGCCGTGTGCCTGGCCGCCGCCGCGCAGAAGCCCGGCCAGCCGTCCTGGCTGAGCGAGGCCGTGTTCTACCAGATTTACCCGTCTTCCTATCAGGACAGCGACGGCAACGGAATCGGGGACATTCCCGGCATAGCGTCGCGCCTGGACTACATCAAGTCCCTGGGCGTGACGGCCATCTGGCTGAATCCCGTGTACGTTTCCGGCTGGACGGACGGAGGCTATGACATCATAGACTATTATCAGGTGGATCCGCGCTTCGGAACCAATACGGATCTGGTGGAACTGGTGAAGCAGGCGCACGCCAGAGGTATCAAGGTGGTTATGGACCTGGTGGCGGGGCACTCGTCTGACCAGAGCGAATGGTTCAAGCAGTCCAGCCAGGCGCCGGACCTCCGTTACTCGGACTACTACATCTGGCCGAGTTTCATCCCGGAGTCGGGGCCGGACCCGTCCCTGCTGCGTAAGTTTGTAAAGACGGACGCTCCGCGCGGGCCTTATTACATAAAGAATTTCTTTGACACTCAGCCCGCGCTGAACTTCGGCTTTGCCAATCCGGATCCCTCGCACCCCTGGGAGCAGCCCGTGGACGGGCCGGGGCCTACTGCTATGCGCCGCGAGCTCAAGAACATAATGCGCTTCTGGATGGACAAGGGAATTGACGGTTTCCGCGTGGATATGGCCGCCAGCCTGGTGAAGAACGACGTTGACAAGGCGGAGACCATCAAACTGTGGAAGGAAGACTTCACAAAGTGGTTTGACGAGGAATACCCGGAGGGCGTGCTGATAGCGGAGTGGTTCAATCCGTCGCAGTCGCTGGAGGCGGGATTCGACATAGATTTCTTCTGCCACGACGGGCAGTACAACTACTCCACGCTGTTCTTCTACGGCCGCAGGGGCCGCGACGGCCAGGAGCCCACGGTACCGTACTTCGACCAGTCCGGCCGGGGCGGCCTCCAGACCTGGTACGACCTCTATAAATTCCAGTACGACGCCGCGCAGGGCAAGGGCTACGTGTGTATGCCTTCAGGCAACCACGACTTCAACCGCCTCTGCACTGAAGGCCGCACCGACCCCGCCCAACTGAAGGTGGCAATGACCTTCTTCCTGACGATGCCGGGCGTGCCGTTCATCTACTACGGCGACGAGATTGGCCTGAAGCAGAACCCCGCGGCGCCGCCAACGGAGGGCTCCGGCGGGCGCGCCGGCTGCCGCATCCCGATGCTCTGGGACGGCAGCGCCAACGCCGGCTTCTCCACGGCGCCCATCGACAAGATATACATCCCGCAGGACCCCGATCCTAACCGTATGACGGTGGAAAAGGCCGAGGAGGATCCCAACTCCCTGCTGCACTACGTGCGCTCCCTGGTGCGTCTACGCACCCAGGTCAAAGCCCTGGGCACCGACGCCTCCTGGCGCCTCGTCAGCCCTCTGGACCAACCCTATCCTATGGTATACGAGCGCAAGCAGGGCGACGAGCGCTGCTACGTGGTGCTTAACCCCACCGGCAGGACAGCGCAGATTCTGCTGCCGCCGGATCCGGGTACGCCTACCCTCATAGGCGGCAGCTACAGAAGCTGCACCTACAGGCATATCAGGCGTGGGGATGCTATTGTGATTTCTCCGGAGTCCGCCGCGATATTGAAATTCTAGGATTTACAGTTCGAAGTGAACGGTGGTGTCGTAGTCGTTCCAGTTACGCAGGTCAAGAGTAATGGCCTTCTGGTCGTAGACGTTGCTGAACTGGGTGTCCTCTACGGTGCCGGTTTCCCAAAGAAGGTCTTTCCAGTGCACCAGGGCCAGGCATTCCTGTACCTCGTCGAGGCTCAGGACGCCGTTGCGCTGCTCCAGGTAATCGGTTACGGTCTCGTACCTCCACCAACTCTTGCTGTGAGGGTTGCCCACTGCCGGGTCGGGCTCGGTGGTGTAGTACCTGTCTGAAAGCAGGTGGTTGGTCACCAGCATATAATTCTTGTCCGAGGACTTGCGTACCACCATCGACTTCCAGCCGTTTTCCTTGTCAAACTCCAGCACGGCAGCGTCTCCCGTGGCGTCGGCAATCATATAGTGGTAGCCCGAACCCACGGTTGCATCGTGGCGGATGTCCACCGTCTTGGCCAGGTCCAGCGCCTCCTGCACGGTGGCGCAGCGGTCCAGCCAGAGGCGCATTATGATGGTCGTTCCGACATCATGCGCCGGCGTGTCCTGCTGCGACGCCTGCTTCGGCAGCGCCATTATGGAAGTGCAGAGGCCCGCCTCGTTGATTCCGTCTACCGGAGCGTACACTGCCGCCATACAGCTGAGTTTCTGCAGAGCCTTCTCAGGAAGTTTCTCCAGATTATAGCCGAAGTGAGACATGTCGCTTACGGCGATGGACGCATACCCTTTCTTGGGACGGGATATGGTCACCATCGTGGGATTCTTGAAATAATCGTAATTACGGCCGTACCAGAAGCCATCCTCGCCGGCCTTCACAACCTGGAAGCTGGTGCAGTTGAAAGTGGCCAGTTCTCCGTTCTCGTCCGCCACCTGCGCGCTCTTCATCTTGATGGGAATACCCTTTCCGATGCGCCCGATAATGTAATCCAGCAGCTCGGAGTTAGTGTCTATGTCCTTCTCTATGACCTGGTCCAGGTCATATTTTGCCTTGTACTCCATCTGGTACAGGTACTTGTTGCCTCCCACTGACTTCACAGTCCTCAAGGTAGCAATCTCACCCCTCCAAATGAACAGCACACCAATGACAAGAATGGCCAGAATGCCCAAAATCTTAAGCAGCACCTTTTTCATAACACAACAGGTTTACGGTTTCAACAAAGTTAAGATTTTTCTTATATTTGATAGTATTATGTTTAAGATAATTGATCTTCCGTACGCCGCTGATGCACTGGAGCCGGTGATTAGCGCAAGAACACTGTCTTTCCACCACGGAAAGCACCTCCAGGCCTATGTCGACAACCTTAACAAGCTTCTGCCCGGCAGCGAGTTCGAAGGGCAGTCGCTGGAGGAGATTGTACGTACTGCTCCGGCCGGTCCAATCTTCAACAATGCCGGCCAAATCCTGAACCACAACCTCTACTTCACCCAGTTCCGTCCATCCGTTATCCCCGACCCATCCGTTATCCCCGACCCATCCGTCACCCCCGACCCTTCCGTCATCCCCGACTTGATCGGGGATCCCGTCCTGCCCGGCACCACCGGGCATCTCCTGGACCAGATTCTCCTACAATGGGGCACCCTGGATGCCTTCAAGGCAGACTTCGAAGCCAAAGGCGCTGGTCTGTTCGGCAGCGGCTGGGTATGGCTTGCCGGCGCCCCTGACGGCACACTGACCATCACCCAGGAGCCCGGCGCCGGCAACCCCCTGACCCGCGGCCTCACCCCCATCCTCACCTTCGATGTCTGGGAGCACGCCTACTACCTGGACTACCAGAACCGCCGCGCCGCCCACCTTGCTTCGTTGTGGCAGATAGTAGACTGGGAGGAATTGGAAAGACGGTATACATCCGGAGTTTGATCTGCAGATTCATCCTATCATAGGTTTATTTAAAAATAGTAAAATTTGATGTTGTTTTTAATCATATTTTACTATTTTTACCTAAAATTAGGCTAAATGATAGAGAAACCTCCTAAAATTACTATGGGGCTGATAAGTTCTGTAGCCCCAAAGATGGCTAATCCTGAGATAGCCCTGGCTGTTTCAGAGCTCAATTATGATTATTTATATTGGGATGAAATTAAATATAAAGACATAGCAGCTCTCACGGGGAAAGAATTATGGACAGCCGTGAAGATGTCCCGGATGGGCCTCTATGCGCTAAAATGGCCAGAATATGGTATTAGTATTCCAGTCACTAACCATATGCAGGAGCTATGTCATTATTTTGACATGAATTTCGGTGGAGTATGGGCTACAGATTCGATACTCCCAAAAGAAGGCAGGGAAGTATTCTTGAACTCTTCGGTTATGGAAGAGGCTATAGCTTCCAGCCAGATAGAAGGGGCGTCCACTACAAGGAAGGTAGCTAAAGATATGTTGAGAAGAAACATATCTCCACGCAACAGGGCAGAGCAGATGATACATAACAACTACTCTGCAATACGTTATATAGCAGAGAATAATAGTTCCGCATTGTCTCCTGAATTCATTTTGCGAATTCATGAAATAATGACAGAGAATACTCTTGACAATCCTGAGGATGCGGGGCGTTTCAGAACGAATAATGATGTGGTTGTTGCAGACAGCATTAAAGGGGAGGTAGTCCATATACCGCCTAGTTATTCTGAGATTTCAAAGTTCATTGAAGACTTATGTGCATTTGCCAACGCCGATGGCTCATACTTCATTCACCCTATAATCAAAGCTATTACCATCCATTTCTTAGTTGCATACTATCATCCTTTCTCGGACGGAAACGGCCGTACAGCCAGAGCCCTCTTTTATTGGTATATGCTAAAGAGCGGGTACTGGCTAATGGAGTATCTGTCAATATCGCGAATCATAAGCCGGGCGAAACCTTCTTATGAGAAGTCCTTTTTGTATGCCGAGAAAGACGGTAATGATATCGGTTACTTCATCTCATATAATCTACGCGTTTTAAAGCTCTCGTTTGACGAACTTAAAAACTACATAGAAAGAAAGATAATTCAGAAACAGAGATCGTTCAACCTATTGACCCTTGGAGGCATTAATTACAGACAGGCCATGGTTTTGTCTATGTTCAAAGATAATCCTGCCATGGTACTGTCCGTGAATAACCTTGTAGCCAAGTTCAATATCAGTAAACCGACAGTTTATGCTGATATCAACCCGTTGATAAAAAGGAGGCTGCTGGCCAGGATCTCAATTAACAACAAGCAAAGTGATTTTGTCAAAGGGCCTGATTACGATCAAGTAATAGGAAAACTAATCTGAGGGAAGCGTTATAACGAATCATAGAAAGTAACTAACGATTAATCTCCCTTTTTGTGTAAATGGGGCTTAAGAGTAGGTGTATTGCCAGGTGTTTTTTTGTTGTCTCTCTGGCGTCTATCCGGTTTGCCCGTTGATTTTGCTATTCTTTTAGGTCCTGTTTTAATTCCCATAGTTCAAAAGATTAAAAGGTTAATTGCCCTGAATATAGTAGAGAATATATAGTCTGTTCTTTAAATAGGTTTAGTGACATATCCCCAAATTGTTTGGCGGCAAACCTTCTGCTTTCGTCCATATGTAAAGCTTCAAGCGCTAAGTGATAATAGGAACGAATGGCTTCAAAAGCATTATCAACTTCTGAAGAAGATATCGTGCAGAAGATGCCAAAGGAACTTAATCTAAGGATGTAGTCCAGTTTTTGGATGCTTGGGATATACCCCAAAGCAGTCATACAATCCTGAACGATATGTAGGGCTGAAGTGAAACTCAGAGAGGAGGGCTTGGTGAAAGCTCTTTGGCTGTGATAATAAGGATATGTATATGTGTTCATTTCAATTCTCTGTTTTCGTTTTGCCCAAGGTAGAAAGTATGCTTAAGATTTGCAAATTAATTTATATACAACGTGAATTCTAATTTGAAGTGCAACAAACCTCAAAATCAAAGTTAAATAATTGTTTACAATATTCCAACGGTGTCCTGTAACCCAGTGACTTACGGGGCCTGTGGTTTAGTTTCCATTCGATCTCGGCAAGCATCTCATCT
>JAGCVB010000116.1 GCA_017962585.1 Bacteroidales bacterium | reverse complement strand
TGACCGCTTGCAGAGCAACGAGATTCAGAGCATCGAGGTCATCACCAACCCCGGCGCACAGTACGACGCCACAGTGCGCAGCGTAGTGCGCATCCGCACCGTCAAGCGCCAGGGCGACGGATTCGGCTTCAGCCTGAACGCATCTGATTCACAGTCTCTCCAGTGGGCAAAGGGGAACGATCCTGCAGGGGCGGTCAATGCAAATTACCGTACCGGAGGCGTGGACCTGTTCGGAGGCTTGAATTATAACGGCAACGCCTTTCGTCAGATCTCTGACTTAAGCAAGATTACTTATGGAAAGGACTACATTCTTGAAGACAAAGGAGACCTGGTTGCGGAGCAATTCCTCCCCATCCTTTCCGGCAACGCCGGCGTGAACTGGCAGATTGCAGACAATCACTTCGTAGGAGGCAAGATTGAGTGGAGCCGTCATTTGAAAGACCAGACAAATACTCTTATTCACGACAACGTAACAGTCAATGGAGCGCCCTTCGACAATATTACCACAGAGTCTGAGGTGTCGATGGGAGACAAGGCCCCTCATAATCTCGGGGCAAATGTCTACTACAATGGAGTGATAGGTGAGAAACTGGGCGTAGATGTCAATCTGGATTATTTCGGAACTGACAGGACTGTCAGGACGCTGGCCAACGAGACCAGTACTATGAGGCCGGATGCCCGCATCAGCAGCGAGGTGGACAACACCTCCCGTATGTACGCCGCCAAGGCAGTGCTGTCGTACCCGATCTGGATGGGCCAGCTTCAGGTTGGAAGCGAGGAGACCTTCTCCCGCCGCTCGGACGTGTACAGCATCACAGGCGTGGACATTCCCGCATCGTCCGCAAAGATAGTGGAGGATACCTACGCAGGATTCGCTTCCTATGGGTTTATGGCAGGCCCTCTGGGTATGTTCAACGCAGGCGTCCGCTATGAATACGTGCATTATACATATGACGACGCTATGTCTCCGGACGACAGACTGCAGCGCGACTACGGCAAATGGTTCCCGTCCTTCTCCTGGGCAGGAGCCGCAGGTCCCGTGCAGGTGATGTTCAACTACAGCGCCAAGACCCGCAGGCCGGATTATTCTGCACTGTCCAGCGCCATACAGTACAACAGCCGTTATATATGGCAGAGCGGAAACGCCAAACTGCAGCCGGAGACCTCACATAACCTGAATCTGACCGCCGTATGGAATTTCATATCCCTTGTTGTGGACTATTCAAGAATGGACAACACCATCATCACCTGGTCCGCTCCTTATAACGAAGAGGGTGTGGTGCTTGTTCAGCCGCGTAACATTGACACTCCTTACAGGGCTATGAGCGCTTTGGTGAACCTGACTCCCACCGTGGGCGTATGGAATATGAACTATACCTTCGGCCTGATGCCCCAGTGGCTGACCATCAATGCTCCGGACTACCGCGAGCCCTCCGGCATCCGCGTCACCAGATTCAACGGCCGCCCTATATGGATTGCCCAGATGCTCAATACCTTCACCCTGGGCAACGGATGGCAGCTGGAGTTTGGCGGAACACTTCAGACCAAGGGTTACACCCAGAATATGTCCCTGGAGGACAACTATCTGGACATCACGGCAGCCGTGCAGAAGACTTTGCTCAAGGACGGATCGCTTGTGCTGCGTCTGGAGGGGGCCGACCTGGCAAATCTGGCGCACTTCAATGTGGCTTCAGACTTCGGCAGCCATATCATACACCAGACCAACAATGTGGACCAGCAGAGGGTGAAGCTGTCTGTACGCTACAACTTCAATACTACCCAGAGCAAGTACCGCGGTACAGGAGCCGGATCTGACACCAAGAGCAGGATGAACGATTAATATTGCTATTTTTGCAGTAGATGCAAAAAGAAATGGAATCGGACAGGATACTGTTGCGTCCCTGGCGTGAAAGCGACGCCGGGACGCTTTTCAAATATGCCAGCGACCCTGCTTCAGGCCGCGTGATGGCCAAGTGCGGCTTCACGGATACGGGCAGCGAAGTCCTATGCCCCAACCTGGAGATAGGCTCCGACAGCCCGGTACGTGTCCTTCGTCTCGATCCTCAGCCTTAAGGGCGAAGGGGACGGATGGTGATGGTGTGCTCGAAGGCAGAGGGGTATACCCTGTAGGCACCGAAGATACCGCGGGCAGTATCGCCCACGCCTGAGGTGGCGTAGTCCAGATTCAGCGTGATGTCTCCGCCCCTTACCAACTGGTACTGATAAACAGCCTTGGTCAGGTTGTCAGTGGTGCAGTCATAGGCGTTGAAGGCGAAAGGACTGTCCATAGAGAACTCCAGACCCACTCCTGAAGCGTCTGTCAGACGCACCCAGCGGTTATCCGTCCTCAGACCGTAGTCCTGGGGAATCAGGTAGGGCTCGTACATCTCGTCCATATCTGACTTCCAGATACCCATCTTGTAACCGTTCTTGCGGTCGGGATATGACGCTTGGGGACCGCGGCCGTACCATTCCACTTCCCTGAGAGACTTGTCCAGGCTCAGCGTGAGACCTATGCGCGGCAGCCAGGCCGGCATCTGTCCCTGCGGATGAACCGTGTGGTCCAGCGTCAGAGTGCCGTCTCCGAATATGCGCCAGCTGTAAGTCTCGTCAAAACCGTTGTAGGAGCGTCCTGTGATATATGCATCCAGCTGAGCCTCCCTCATACTTCCTCTTCCCAGCATCGATAGGTCTCGTACCTCCACCAGCACGCCGTTGCCAACCTCGCGCGCCTTTACTGATACCGGAATGACGTTGAGTTTGTCAAGGCCTGCTGCGTAATAGTGTGAAGCCAGTACCTGGCGGTGTCCGATGGAGCCGTAGCCGGAAACTGCGGCGGCGCCTGCGCTGTTGCCGTTCCAGCCGTCAAGTTCGTTGGCGAGCGGAGCGCGCCAGACGTTGAGGCGGAGCGGCTCGGTGAGCAGCTCGCGGCCGCCGACCTTGGCTGATACCAGGGCTCCGTTGACAGCGTCGAACTTATACTCGAATCCGTCTCCTGAGGCTGTGACATACTTGGAATCCGATGCCAGCCTTACGCGTCCGCCTGCCGCAGGCTTGGGCGCTGCAGGAACGTTCCAGGACTCCAGCTCGAACTGATCCCACGAAACCTCGTGCCCCGCCGGGGCCCAGATCTCGTCATTTGCGAGCACTGAACTGAATGTCAGGCGATATTCCTTGCCGGGGACTGCATTGGGGCGTACCAGGGGGATGCGGAACACCTTTCGGCTCAGCGGAGCCACGTCCAGGTTCATCACGCCAGATGCCACCACGTCATTGTCAGCTGTCAGAATCCAGGAAGTCTTGTAGTATGAAGCATTGAGGAAATGGTTCCTGTTCCAGACCTCCACAGAGCCCTCCTCGGGGTCTACCATAGTGAAGGAAAGCGGCTGGGTGCACTTCTTAAGTTCCCACATCTCCGGCTGGGGAGTGCGGTCGGGCCAGATGCATCCGTAGGTTCTGGCGCCTATTCCATAGGTCCAGAAGGTGCCTTCGTTCGTCTCCTCCTCGAAGTCCAGCCAGAGGGCTGCCTTGGAAGGATCCAGCGCCGTAGGCCTGAGGGCGTCAGAGAACACGCCTACGTTGTCTATCTGCGCGTCGCAGATATAGACGTTGGTGTCCTGTCCCAGGGCTTCCTCGCTGCGGCCTATGCAAAGCGACAGCGGCAGGTTGCGGATGCTGCCCGTCATCGGCTTGGAAGCGGCCTCCGCGCCGTCTATGAAGATGCGCATATTCTGGCCGTCGTAGGTGGCGGTGACGTTGTGCCACCTTCCTTCCCAGTTGGCCGGAAGGTCGGCAGTGAGGACCTGCCTGCTTCCGTTGTCAAGATAGAAGTCCAGCTTGTCGGCGCCCTGCTGCTTGAGGCCGAACTGGTTGTCGCCTTTGGTTATGAGGTATCCGCCGCTGGCATTGTAGTGCCTCGGCAGGATGTCCAGGGTAAGGGTGAGTTTTTCGCCCGTAATTTCCACTCCATCAGCCCTGTACACCTGAACCCACTGGTCCTGCTTGTTCAGGTCTATGGCATTGCCGCTGGGGCCCTTCACCAGGCGTGCGTTGCCCATAATATGGGCTGGCACGCCGTTGCCCGACTTGTCCTTCAAGGCCCGTACCGGCTGGTTGAGACCTACGCTGACATAGTCCCAGAGGGCTCCGCCCATAGACTTGGGATGCGCATATATTACGTCCCAATAATCTTTCACGGCGCCTCCGCCGTTGCCTGCAACGGAGAGGTATTCGTCCATAAACGAAGGTCGAAGGTCCTGTCTGTCAAGGCCGTAGCCCATTTCCAGCTCCAGAGGGGAAGGATAGCGGGGACCTACAATGTCCTCGGCAGGATGCTTGGCCGCATTGCCTCCGTACATCCAGAACCTGGTAGGATCGAGGGACTTGCCGGTCTTCACCACCTCGGTTATGTTGTCACCCTCTCCGCTCTCGTTGCCTGCGCTCCAGATAAGCACGCAGGCGTGGTTCCTGTCGCGAAGGACCATCCTGCGCACCCTCTCGCGGTACATCTCGGTAAATTCGGGCATATCGCTGACATACTCGGAGGCGTGGGATTCGTCTCCTGTCTCGTCTATGATGAAGATGCCATACTCGTCGGCCAAATCCAGATATTTGTTTACGGGAGGGTAGTGCGAGGTGCGCACTCCGTTGAAATTGAACTGTTTGAGTATCTCGAAGTCTTTCCTTATCACATCCTCGGTCATAGTGTGTCCCATATCGGGATGCTGCATATGTGAGTTAACTGCGCTCACCTTCAGCGGCTGGCCGTTGAGATAGAATACTCCTTCACGGATCTCTGTCTTCTTGAAGCCCATCTTCTTGGAGATTGAGTCCACGACCTTTCCGGATGCGTCCACCAGCTCCATCTTGAGGTCGTAGAGAACCGGGGTTTCGGAGGACCATTTCTGGGGAGCGGTGACTCTCTGGCCCATCTTCAGCGTCTGGAGGCTCCGAGGTCCAAGGGAGAAGGCTCCGCTGGCCATAGAGGCCACCTCGCGGCCGTCCTTGAACACAGAAGCGCGTACCTTGTATCCGTCCTTGCTGACATCGTATCCCCTGACATCCACCGAAAGTGACAGGTCGGAATCCCTGAAGTCGGGGCCGAATTCGGTGATTACCTGCCAGTCATAGATGCGAGCCTGCGGAGTAGCGTATACCGTCACGTCGTCAAAGATACCCGCAAGGCGCCAGTAGTCCTGGCCCTCCAGGTAATAGCCGTCGCAGTACTTCACCACCATCACTGCCAGGGTATTGTTTCCCTGCTTCACGTATTCCGTGATATTGTATTCCGAGGGCTCCTGAGCGCCCTCGTTGTATCCTACCTGCTTGCCGTTAACCCAAACGAAGGAGCCTGAGGCCACCTTCTCGAAGCGGAGGAACACCTGCTCTCCCTTCCAGGAAGAAGGGATGTTGAAAGTGGTGCGATACGCTCCTGTGGGGTTGAAGTCCATAGGGACGTTGGGAATCTGCGCCGAGAAAGGATCCGGCTCGCCTCCGCCTCCAAGGCGCCTGCTGGCCATCCTCTTCTGCATCTCGCTGGCGTTGGGGTCATCCAGGACGCGGCGGTACTGCTCCAGCAGCGACTCCGGCATCCTGACGATGAACGGGGCGCTTACGTTGCGGAACAATGCCTGCCCGAAGCCCTGCATCTCCCAGTTGGACGGCACGTCTATCAACGTCCACTTGCGGGCGTTGAACGACGGCTTGAAGAAATCTTTGGGCACGTCATATGGGGATTCGTAGTACTGGTAACGCCATTTTCCGTTCAGGGAGATGCTCTGCGCGGGGATGTGGTATGCCCTTCCGGGCTCCTGTCCCACCTCGAACACCTCAAGGTTTTCCATATAGTAAGGAAGATCTTCCAGGAAAGGTTTGTTCTGTGCCGATGCAGTAAACAGCACTGCAACGCCCAGGATGCAAGCAAGGAAAAGTTTTCGCATATCAGTTATGATGTCAGATTTCAGAGGTGAAGATGTTGTCTTTAAGCAGATACTTGTCTATGAGGAACAGGCATATGTTCAGTGCCAGGAACACGATCAATCCTGCCAGTCCGGGGCCTCCATACAGCAGGTCGTTGTACGGCGAGACCACAAGGTTGGTAACGCCTACGACGGCGTTGATGGTGCCGTGCATAATGGCAGGGACAATAACAGAACCGGATTTCTTGCGGAAATACATCAGGGATGGTGTCATCATCAGGCACAGCAATACCATCATAAAGACGCCGACCACCGGATGATCCGGATAATTGTGGCCGTTGAGGATGAGCGGAGCGTGCCAGAAGCCCCATATTATACCTATCCATAAGGCGGCTGTCAGAAACTTGCGTCCTTTGAATTCCTTCATCAGGAATCCTCGCCAGGCTGTTTCCTCTCCAAAAGCGAACAGGGCGTTAATAGTAATGCCTGCAAATAGGCCGCTGATAAGGGTGATGCCAATCAATCCCCATACGCCCATACCTTCCGGCATCTGGGCCAGCGAGGCCTGAATCATCTCATTGTCTGGAGAAAACTTTGCTCCGGGCATCAGCAGCGTGACGCCAAGGATGGCAAACGCCACAACCGGCATCAGAAGCCAGCCTATCCACCACCAGCGGTTGAACTTGAAAGAAATGCCCACGTCCTTCAGGACCGGCTCCTTGAAGATGAGTTGCGTGAAAACTACTGCCAGCAGGGGAATGAGCATAGAGCCTGCGCTGAACAGGAAGCCGATAAGTGCTGCTGCCGGGCTGCTGCCCGTAACGTCTGTGGAGCCTCCGCCATAATGCAGGAAGATTCCCACTGCAATCATAGGCAGGAAGGCGAATAGCAAAAAGACTGTAAGTTTCTTCATAAAACAAATATACCAAATTTCAAAAAATAGTATATTTAAACGTACCAATAATCTAACCTATGTCTAAAGTAATCAAAGTAGGATACGCTATCTATCCGTCCGTTAAATTGAGACTGCCTAAATTCAACGCCAAAAAAGGTATTGAAGAAATGGTTTTTGCCAAAGAGTTGCTTTTCGGCGACTATATCAAGCCCCAAGTGGTTAACGGCGACTATGTGAGAAAAGTAGTTGTCGAAAAGGAAATGGAAGTGGAATACATCCAGGTGCGCAGCCGTAATATGGACGGCTACATCAAAGAATCCGAAATACAGGTCGAAAGGCCTCTGGAGGTCAACTTCGTAGACGTGGGTCAGGGAGACGGCTGCCACATTGTAACCCCGGATGACAAGCATTTCATAGTTGACGCCGGCGAATCTGACAATATGTACAGGTTCCTCAAATGGCGATTCAACATAGGCACTTCAAAGACAGCTCCTCCGCCGTTTACTATAGTCATCTCCCATCCGGATGCTGACCACTATGCTGGTTTCACCAAGATATTCGAAAAGACACCAAAAGCCGCCCAGCAGTTCAAGATAGAGAAGGTGTATCATAATGGAATGGTAGAAGGCAGCGGGGGAGTAGATACTCTGGGTACGTATTATAAAGTCAAGAGGGGAGAGAACTATATCACCGACCTCTGCGACACCCAGGAAGACTACAAGAAACGCGTTGCAGATAAAAGCGTGAAGCACGGAGATTACATAAATCTGTTGGAAAAGACAGAGGCCGACAAACAGGCGCTGAGGGCCGGAATGGATCCTATCTATGACAAAGACGGTCTCAAAATAGAAGTGAAAGGTCCATTCGCGGAAACCATAAACGGAAAAGCCGCCCTGCCTGTCTTCGGCGGCGATAAAGGAATGACAAAGAACGGTCACTCGATAATCCTCAAACTGACAATGGGGCATATTCGGATATTGCTCGGTGGAGACCTCAATACGGATTCCGAGTATTATCTGATCCGCAAATACTCCGGTGTCGACATTCCCGCCGTACAGAAAGAGTTGAGCCTAAAGAAGACTAAAGCCGAACGCAAGACGGTCCTGGAAGGGCAACTGGAAGATGCCATCACCTTGACCAGGCAGGAACTGGAAGTGGATATCGCCAAATCCTGCCATCACGGCAGCGCCGATTTCACCAGCGATTTCCTCCGTGTGCTTAATCCTATAGTCACCGTTATTTCCAGCGGCGACAACGAGCCCCACGTACACCCGCGTCCCGACACACTGGGAACGATAGGCAAATTCAGCCGTGGCGAGCGCTCTTTGATATTCTCTACTGAGCTTGCCCGTTCAGGCAAGGAGTTCGTAGAGTTGGACAAGATACAATCTGACGATGTGAAACGGGAGAGGGCAGTGACAGTTTATGGAATGATCAATGTCAGGACTGACGGCAACAGGGCCATAATAGCCCAGAAACTTGAAAGCCCCGCAGCAAACAGAGGCTGGGATATCCACAAACTGGAGTGGCGTGAGGCCAAAAGGGAGTTCGAATATATTATGGAATAATTCTCTTAGTGTAATGAAAAGGTTTATTATATTAGTAATCAGTACTTGCCTGTTGGCCTCATTATCAGCTTCAGGACAAGCAAAACAGTTAACAAAGGAGCAAGATATGACAAACGAACAACTGAAAGGATTCATTGCCAAGGCCTTGGACGATATGAAGGCAAAGGCAGAAGAAATGGGTATTCAAGGTGTGGCAGCGGCCTCTGTCCTGAACAAAGGCGAGGATGTGGATTGGATAGGCGAGATGAAGGTAGTAGGGACGCCATACAAATTGAAAGAAGGATGGAACCTGGTTGCAATCGCCTGGTCCAAGTGTGGAGAAGTGATTGCCACCAAGGCGGACAGCGGCAATCCGGACCATAATAAGATTATGGGAGAACTTGGATTTGTAGGGGGCGCGTATGACGAGTATGAAGGCTGCAAGATGGCATTCGCCTTCAGCGGAGCAACTTCAGAAGAAGACCTTGAAGTGGCCAAATACGGAATAGAGAAGATCAAAGGCTATATGTCCGAGGAAAAGGGAATCATCAACAAGGACCAGTTCATACAGATAGCCCTGGTAGTTGATGACATCCAGAAAGCCGCCAAGGCCTGGTCAACGTTACTTGGAATCGAGCAGCCTGACATATGGATGAACCATATGCGCAGCAATCCGGGTTTCCCCTATCTTTACAGGGGAAAAGATGTTCCGTGTGACGTGCAGATGTGCGTCATCAATATGGGCAGCTGGGCGCTGGAACTGCACCAGATAGACAATACTCCGAGCACGTTCCGCGAGTTCCAGGACAAGCACGCATTCGGCGTACACCACCTTGGCTTCGAAGTAGGGGACGACCGTGATAAGGTAATCCAGTTCCTGAAGGATATGGGCTATGATGTTGACCGCACTCTGGGCGTTTATCCCGGCAGCAGCTGGACCATAGTAGATACCGAGGACGATTTGGGAGTAAACCTGAATATCAAGCCCGTACGATAGAATAATCATAATACCACAGGATATGAGTTCTAATAAAATATCACGCAGGTCTGCCATCAAGAGGATGGCGGCGGTGGCGGCAGGGGTCGCAGTAGCGGACAAAATCCCTGCCCTGGCTTCTGTATTGTCTCCAGAACTTCCTCAGGCCCAGGACGACCCTACGGTTTCGACTCTCCAGATGGAAGACTTTCCTGAGGTTTACAAGGATGATGACGTTGTATTCCATCAACTTAATCCTCATCTCTGGATAGGCAACGGCCATCTGATGTATAACGAGTCAATTTACCTTGTCGAAGGCAACGACAAGGCTTTGCTCATCGATACTGGAACAAGGATTGCCAACCTTGACAAGGTAGTGACCAGGTTCACAAAGAAACCTGTCACCGTGGCCCTTACTCACACTCACGGAGACCACGCCGGTTCTGTGGGCTGCTTCGACAGCATATGGATGACTCAGGCAGAAGGAATCCGCGTTCCGCGCGGCTATACCGGCAAGGTGAATTATATGAGCAATCATCAGAAGTTCGACCTCGGCGGACGCGTCCTGGAGGTTTTCTATGCTCCGGGACACACAACGGATTCGGTGCTGTTCATAGACGAGGCCAATCACATCGGTTTCAGCGGTGATGCTTTCGGAAGTACCAACCTGCTGATGAACCTGAATGTGTCCACATTCATCAAGACAGCAGAGGAGACTCTTCAGATGATGTACGACAAGCAGATATACTATATGCTTCCTGGACACTTTGACGGTACGAATGCAGAGACCACCAAGCGTGTTTACGACTTGAGGGAAATCGCCCAGGGCGTGCTTGACGGAAAACTCGCGGGAGAGAAGACGAGTGACAGCCAGAACGCCCTCAACCGCAGGTTCACATACCAGGGTGTCCGTTTCAATTACAACGCCGGAAAGGTGCTGTAATCCTATTTGAAGGATTGGATCCTACCACTTGTTGTAGTGGATACGCTCAGG
>JAGCVB010000115.1 GCA_017962585.1 Bacteroidales bacterium | reverse complement strand
TGTATGCTGTTTCATAAGGAACGCGGGTGATGGCCCCGGAAGCGCAGACGTTTGCAATGGAGCATTCGTTGCAATTGAGGCAGACGTCCTGCCTTATCTGCAGGAAGAGGGATCCGTTGCCGAAGGAACTGCATCCCTTGACGCATTTGCCGCAGCCGTTGCAGAGGTCTTCGTCGATGGTATACTCGAAATACGGGTCTTCTATGAACTTGCGCTGGATAGCTCCGGTGGGGCATATCATATTCTCGGCCGCGGTGTTGAGTTCCTTGGCGTTGGTGCGGTAGTAGCCGCCGCAGAGGTCGCAGTATCCGCAGACTTTGTTGGCGTGGATGCAGCGTACGGCGGAGACGGGCATTACGCAGCTGGTCTCACAGCGGCCGCACTGGGTGCACTTCTCGGGGTCTATCTGCCAGTACAGGCTGGCTTTCTTGTTACCCTTCACTTTGGTAGCGGCGGTGCCGCCGAGCGCAAGCACGCCCGCTCCCGCGATGGCTCCCGAGAGCTTGCGGAAGAATTCCCGGCGGGGCATAGGGCTGTTGTTGGAAGTCTTGTCCTTTTTCATCGTCTGTGGATGCTATACGTTAACTCCGCGCTTGAGCGGGCATTCAATTGCACAAAGGGCGCAGGCGGCGCTCACTGATTCTCCGGCGCCCGCGCTGGCCAGGCGCTGGTCATAGCGGAAGACGGATACCGAATTCTTCCCGGCCACGAAGAAGCGGCCGTCGCCGGCGATGCGCACCTCGTACGCCGCGCTTCCCCCGCCGAGGGCCTTGCTGTTGAGAAGGACGCTGCGGAACTGCCCTTCACGGCTGTAGCAGCAGATGCGCGGGATTCCTTTCTCGGAGGTTATCAGTTCTCCCGAAGGCGATACGATGATCCGGACGGGGTTGCAGCAGCCGCTGAAGCGGCCGGGCTGCGTGCCCGCCGTCCCGAATGCGGCCAGGAACTTTCCGTCCTCAGCGGAATAGCTCTCCACCAGGTGGCGTCCGGGATTGGAGCAATAAACCACGTCTCCGTAATGCGTGACTCCAAAGGAATAACTCGGGACGACAAAGCCGCGGGGGCTGTCGATAAAGCGGTCCAGGGAGCCGTCCAGGAGGTATTTTACCATAATCTTTGCTCCGGCGTCCGTCACGAACACACCCTGCGGAGTCACCGTCAGGGAGCAGTAGTCCGCATCGTCGCTGCAGGCATCCCAACCTCCGGTACGCGTTCCGTCCAGGGAGTATACCGCAATCTTGGCCGGCGCCAGGACGTAGAGCTTCTCTCCGTCCATAGCCAGGTCCCTGACGGGAACTTCTACGCTGAAACTGGTGCGCAGCGTTCCGTCCGGGGAATAAACCAGCACCTTGTCCTCAACCGCGGCTATCAGGGATTCCCCTGCAGCCTCGAACGCCTCTATGGGACCGGGAGTCCTGAATGACGACTCCCGCCTGTACGGTGACACGGAAGTATCGCCATCGCTGATGGTGTACGGCTCCCCTTCAGGGTCGTAGAAAACGTCGTCCGGGCGCTTCACCATCTTCCAAAGGAGGCTTCCCGCCGTTCCGGCAATGACACCTCCGGCCACTACCGACCCGGTAAGGTGCAGGAAATCTTTCCTGGAAATCTTCTTTTTTTCTTTATCCATTTCCGTTGATTTTCAAACAGATGACATTGTGGGAATCCCTGAGTACCAGCCTTCCGTCGGCATAGGCCATAGGCCCCCAGGCGTCAATGGCGTCCTCCAGCACCTGCTGCTTGCGCAACAGGGACATTCCTCCCTTCTCCAGCTGGTATACATACAGTTCCCCGTTCTCGTTGAAGGCCAGGAGCTTGTCCTGGAGTATCATATAGGGCCCAAGGCCGAATTTCTCGTCCGTCTCGCTCCGCCAGATAGGAGTATGCAGATCCGACGGGCTGTAGCACAGCAACCTCTCCCTGGAGCCCCCTGCATCCTTTGGCAGTATGGTTATGAGCATTCCGTCATACATAATGGGAGTCTGCTGCTCAGCAGACATTCCCTTGTCAGCCTTGTACTGCTCCAGAATGTCCGCCTGCCAGCCGGAGCCGCTGCGCGTAACCTGCAGAAGCGCTCCTCCGGTGCCGTATCCAGCAACCAGGAACACCCTGTCTGAAGAAATCCTGAGCGGAGAAGGAGCCACGACGGAAGGCTGCCATTTGCCCGTGCTCCACAGCAGCGTTCCCCTGTCCTGCTTCTCGGCTGACACTCCGCACACTCCGCCCACGCCTATGTATACATAAAACCTCTTGCCCCCCAGTTCCATAGGCATTATGGAGGAATGGCTCATAGTATAATGAACGCTGTTGGGGGTTGTCCACAGGACTTCTCCGCTCTGCACGTCCACACCCGCCATCAGCACTTCTTCTCCTGCGGGCGCCAGTACAAGTACTCCGTCTTCCACAAGGGGGCACTGCCCGGTATACCAGAACGGGACCTCGGTTGAAAACTCCTGTTTCATATCCAGGGTCCACTTCATCTCCCCAGAAATGGGATCACAGCACATCACGTGGCCTTCCGGCCCGATTGTGACCAGATACCCATCCCCCACTGCGGGGATAGTGCGCGAGAAGCCGTGATTGCGCTTCATCCTCACCCTGTACCAGCGGCGCCAGAGTTCTTCTCCGCTTTCAAGGGAGAAGCAGCGCAGCATATCGGACATCAGGGTTTCGTCATAATCCAGGACATATACCCGCCCGTGGTAGATTACGGGAGCGGCGTGCCCTTCACCTGTAGTGAAGGACCATTGCATAGGATAATCGGCATCCGTGACGATATCGGCCTCGGGAGTAATGTTGTCTCGTCCGTCGCCCCTGAAACCGCTCCAGACCCCTGTAAGGAGGGAGGAGGGCTCTGCGGCGTCGTATTTCATAAAGAATTCTCCTATCACGACATCGTCGGCACTGCGGGCCAGCCCTTCCGGGCGGTTGTCCGCCCCGGGTTCCTGCAGTGTCATATTCCGGTATGGATCATAGAGATGCCAGCCCACAAGAAGGGCGGCCCACAGGCAGGTGACGCCTGCCGTAATCCATTTTAATTTCCCTTTGTCCATAAATACTTGTCAATATACTAATAATATTGACAAATACTACAAATAACGGGATTATGGAGAGGAAAAAAAAGACTAGAGGGCTCCGACCACGTCGTGGGCCTTGTACGGTTCCTCGAGATATGCGGCCTCGTCGTCGCTCATGACAAAGTCCAGGGCGGCTACTGCGGCGTCGAAATGGGAAATCTTTGTGGCCCCGACTATCGGAGCTGCTACACCCTTCTTTAAAAGCCATCCAAGAGCCACGTCTGTCATGGTAACCCCGCGCTTTTGGGCGACTTCGGCCACGCGGGCTATGATCTGCATATCATTCTCCTTTGCAGCGTCGTACTTGCCCCTGAGGGTGAAATCCGTCTCGCTGCGCTTGCTGCCGGATGTCCACTCTGTGCGGGTGAGATGGCCTCCCGCAAGCGGAGAATAAGGTATGAGTGACACTCCGTACTGACGCGCAACTGGGAGGAGTTCGCGCTCGTCTTCGCGGTACATCAGGTTGTAATGATTTTGCAATGTGGAGAATTTGGTCCAGCCGTTGTTCTCGGCGGCCAACTGCATATTGTGGAACTGATATCCGTACATTGCGGAAGCACCTATCGCCCTCACCTTGCCGCTGCGTACGAGGGAATCAAGGGCTTCCATCGTCTCCTCTATGGGGGTGCCGTAGTCGAAGCGGTGGATCTGGTACAGGTCTACGTAATCCATACCCAGACGCTTCAGCGATCCGTCTATCTCCCTCTTGATGGCCTCTGCGCTCAGATGACCTTCATTGAAATAGACCTTTGTGGCTATAACCACGTCTTCCCTTCTTACGCCAAGGTTCCGGAGCGTATTGCCAAGATATTCTTCACTTGTTCCGTGGGCGTATTTGTTGGCGGTGTCAAAGAAATTGACTCCTAGGTCCAAAGCGTGTCCTATGATGGCCCTGGTCTGTTCCATATCAAGGGTCCAAGGCTGGAAATCGTCGAATGGAACGCCGAAGGACATACATCCCACGCAAATGCGTGAGACCTTGATTCCGGTGTTCCCCAATTCTATATACTTCATCAGCAATGCAAATTAATCCGGGCAAATATACAAAAACTGCCCGATGTACAAGAAAATAGTTATCTTTGACGACATGAAAAGAACAATCGTATTGGCTTTTGCCATCATTCTTTGCCTGGGAACCGGCTTCAGGGCAAAGGCTCAGGAGGAAGACCTCGATGCAAAATATGCTGCCGAACTCATTGCCAGGGGACAGAGCGTACCAGATTTCACCCTGAAGGACATTGACGGCAAAACCGTCAGTCTGAGCGACTTCCGCGGCAAGACCGTCCTGCTGCTTTTCTGGGCCTCCTGGTGCCCGGACTGCAGGGCGGAGATTCCCCAGATTAAGGCCATGCACACACTTGCCAACCCTGACAAGGTAGTGTTCGTTTCAGTTTCTTTCGACCGTGAAATAGATACTTGGAAACAGTTCGTTCCTGAAAACAGCCTGCCGGGAGTGCATCTCTTCGATCCCCAGGGAATGAAAGAATCTTCAATAGGGAAAGCCTACCACATAAAGTGGATACCTTCTATGTATGTGATAGATCCTCAAGGTAAAGTCGTCCTTGGAACCGTTATGGCAGGAAAGGCCGCTTCGACTTTGCTGAGCCTGGCGTCTGCCAGCGCGCGTCCCCTCTTTGACAACGACCTCTGCACCGACGAGAATTGCGAGAACTGACGCCAGGGTTCCTCAGACCCCTGCTGCTGTGTCGTAAGGACGACAGCCACAAAGGGGACTACGGGCACCTCCTGCTGGTGTGCGGAAGCGACTCGTACAGCGGAGCGGCCGTGCTGGCCACTGGCGCCGCGCTCAAATCCGGCTGCGGCCTGGTTACCCTGCACTCCTGCGCCCGCGCCCTCCAGGCAACCGTGAACAATTACCCCTCAGCGATGCTCTCTGAAGATCCTGCCGGGCATTTCACCACCCTCCCCTCCCGGCTGGAGAAGTATTCTGCCATTGCCGTCGGCCCCGGTCTGGAGCAGGCGCCCGACACCCTGAGTGCCTTGCAGGAACTGCTGAACGTTGCCAGGAACGCCGGCATCCCTATGGTGCTGGACGCCGACGCCCTCAATCTCATCGCCGCAAATCCCGGGCTCATATCGCTCATACCCGAGGGGTCTGTGATGACGCCTCACGACGGGGAACTGCACAGGCTTGTCAGTTGGGACGATGACAGCCAGAAAGAGGCCGCCGCGGCCGATCTCTGCAGGCGAAGCGGCTGCGTGATGGTGCTCAAAGGCTGGCACAGCAGGATAATCGCCCCTTCGGGCGAAGCCTTTGAAAACACCACCGGAAACGCCGGTATGGCCAAGGGAGGCAGCGGAGATGTACTGACGGGGCTCGTAGGAGGTTTGCTCGCAAGGGGCTACAAGGCCCTTGAGGCGGCCTGTCTGGGAACCTGGATCCACGGTTTCGCAGGCGACTGCCTCAGCCAGGAATACACTCCCGAGGCTTACAGCAGCCAGGATTTGATTGAGCGGCTCAAAGAAGGTTTCCTCTCCCTCTATCATAAATAGCATAATGAAAAAGTTCTTGAGAACAACTGGTTACGGCTCCTTGGCAGTTGTCATCTTAATGATGATGGCCGCCACCTTCATAGAAAAGTTCAAAGGCACTGAAGCTGCGCTCAAGATCATATACCATAATCCTGTTTTTATGGTACTGTGGGGAATTGCCGCTATCTGCTTCCTGTTGTACTTCCTCTCGGAGGGCGGAGCAAAGAGATTCTTCACTCTGCTGCTTTACATTGCGTTTCCCGTCATTCTTCTGGGCGCTCTGATCACTCATCTTCGGGGCCAGGACGGCGAAGTGCGCCTTGATCCCGGAGTCACTGAGTCTCAGTGGGTTATGGAGGACGGCTCTGTCAGGGAACTCCCAGTCCCTATGACCTTGGAGAAATTCGAGATAGAACGCTACCCCGGATCTCAGATGCCTTCTGACTACAGAAGCACCATCACTGTCGGTACTGGGCAGGATACGCAAACCTTGGTAATCTCTATGAACAAGATAGGGAAGATAGAGGGGTACCGTTTCTACCAATCTGATTTTGACGGCGATTCTTCGATACTGATGGTGGTTCGCGACCCCTGGGGCGTAGGGGTCACCTATGCCGGATACCTTCTCCTACTTATAGGAATGCTGGGGTTCTTCTTCCAGAAAGATACTGGATTCAAGAGAGCCGTGGCCCGTCTTTCCGAAGCCGGAGAGACGGGGAGGAGGATATCTCCAAAGCTGATTCTCATACTGAGGATAGCAGCCGGGGCGCTTCTCGCCTACACAACCTTCGTCCTTGGACGCAGCTGGGTCATTTCGGGCCACGTCCCCTTTGTCGGAGGATATGCAGTGATGATGGTAATGGCCTGGATGTCTGCATTGGCAATGGTTGTTTTGGGCAAACGATTCCCGGTGATATTCGTTCCGGGCTTCCTGCTGGCATTCTTCACTATGCTGCTGGCGTTCCGCTCCGGGGCGGCCAGTGCCAACACTCCTCTGGCTCCTGTGCTTCGCTCCCCTCTCCTGTCAGTACACGTCCTGTCTATGATGATGTCTTACACCTTCCTGGGTCTGGTGGCGCTGTTAGGCGTGACCGGGCTCTTGAAATCCGGGGAAGAGGCCGGCAGGAACCTGATGGACCTGAGTCTGGCCATCCTTTATCCGGCCGTGTTCCTAATAGCATTCGGCACTTTCCTGGGGGCGGTATGGGCAAATATATCCTGGGGCAGCTACTGGGCCTGGGATCCCAAGGAGACCTGGGCGCTGATTACGCTGCTGGTCTACGCGGCGGCGTTGCACGGAGCTTCCGTCAAGGTTTTCCGTAATCCAAAGCTCTTCCACATATATGTATTCATCGCTTTCATCTGCGTGCTTATCACCTATTTCGGCGTCAATCTGGTACTTGGCGGAATGCACTCTTATTCCTGAGTTTTTGGTATCTTTGCTCAAAACGGAATAAGATGAAAAGAACAGCGATAATACTTGCCGCAGCCATCATTGCGGCCTGCGGCAGCCAAAAATCAGACACTCAAATTATTGAAGATTTCTACAAGGGTGTGCTGGGGCAGGCCGAGATGACTGAAAGCCTGCTCAAAGAAACTCTTTCTGACGACATTCTTGCTTCTTTATGGGAAGAGGAATACATAGATACCTATTCTTTCTGGAAGTTCCGCACCGGATTCCAGGACGGCCCCTCAAGGGACTCTGAACTGGAGAGCATAGAACCTATGGGAGAAGGTTGGTACAGGGTTTCTTACACTGACATGGGCATCCCCGCCACAACCTGCGTAAAGATGGAAAAGGGAAAGATTACTGATTACAAACCCGCCAGCGTGCC
>JAGCVB010000114.1 GCA_017962585.1 Bacteroidales bacterium | reverse complement strand
TAATCTCCTCGTTAAGTGCGATGTCCACATCCACGCTGCGTGCAAATAAGGTTCCCTAGGAAACAAGCACGAGGCTTCCTGGATTGAAAGGCTGCTCGATGGTTCCGTAAGGGGACGTCTTGGTAATGGCTCCCAACTTGGAAGTAGGAGAATACTGGCCCTTGGTAAGGCCGTATATCTGGTTGTTGAACAGGATCACGTTGATATCTATGTTCCTACGGATGGCGTGGATGAAATGGTTTCCTCCAATTGCCAGGGCGTCTCCGTCACCGCAGGCCTGCCATACGGTAAGCCTGGGGTTTGCCACCTTTATACCCGTGGATATAGCAGTGGCGCGGCCGTGGATACTGTGGAATCCGTAAGTATCCATATAATATGGAAGACGTGAGGAACAGCCTATTCCGGAAACTACCACGTAGCGTTCCTTCTCATAGTTCAGCGCCTCGCTCACTTTGGGCATGGTGCGCTGTATGGCGGCCAGCACGGCGTGGTCCCCGCAACCCGGGCACCAGCGGACTTCCTGGTCGTTCTTGAAATCTTTGGCAGTAAGGACAGGCATTACAGATATTGTTTTATGGCCTCGGTCAGTTCGCTCACGAGGAACGGCTGGCCCTGGACCTTGTTGAACTTTTCAAAACGGAACTCCGGGAACTTGGAACGGAGATAATCGGCAAACTGACCGCAGTTAAGCTCGCATACGAGCACCTTCTCGAATGAGGAGAATATCTCGCGGGTGTTCTTGGGGAGCGGGTTGATGAAGTCGAAATGAGTGTAGGAGACTTTCTCCCCTGCTTCCCTGAGGTCGTGGAATGCGCTGGCGATATGGCCGTAGGTGCCTCCCCAGCCCACTACCAGGAGTTTGCCGCTCTGCTCGCCCTGGACGTGCAGCAGAGGAACGTCCTCGGCAATGCGGGCAACCTTCTCCGCCCTCTCCGCCACCATGGTGGCGTGGTTGAGAGGATCGTTTGAGAGCACTCCCTGATGGTTCTTCTCAAGACCGCCCTTGCGGTGCTCCCAGCCTTTCATTCCGGGGAGGGCCCAGCGTGGAACAAGGGTCTGCGGGTCTCTCTCGAAAGGTTTGAACTTCTGTCCCGGCTCCAGTTCGCCGCTGACAAGCGGAGGCACTATGTCGGGATACTCGTTCAGGTCAGGGATCAGCCACGGCTCACTGCCGTTTCCAAGGAAGCCCTCAGAAAGGAGGATGACAGGAGTCATATGCTCCAGAGCGAACTTGCAGGCCATATATGCTGCGTAGAAGCAGTTGGCCGGCGAGTGTGCCGTCATCACGGGGATTGGGCACTCTCCGTTGCGTCCGTACAGAGCCTGGTTAAGATCCGTCTGCTCTGTCTTGGTAGGAAGACCGGTTGAAGGGCCTCCGCGCTGGACATCTACGATTACCAGGGGAAGCTCCGTCATTACAGCCAGGCCAAGAGCCTCTGACTTGAGGGAGAGGCCGGGACCGGAGGTGGTGGTTACTGCAAGGTCTCCCGCGAAAGCGGCGCCTATGGACGTACATATCGCAGATATTTCGTCCTCGGCCTGGAAGGTCTTGGCCCCGAGGTTCTTGTGGATGGCCAGCTCTTCGAGTATGGCGGTGGCGGGAGTAATAGGGTAAGATCCGCAGAAAAGCGGGCGGCCGGATCTCTCCGCTGCCGCGAGAAGTCCCCAGGCTATCGCCTGGTTACCGGTAATGTTCCTGTAGGTGCCTTTCCTGGCAGCCTTTACTGGTTCGATAGTGTAAGTGTTAGGTATTGCCTGGACATTTGCAGAATAATAGTACCCGTCATTCAGGACTTTCTTGTTGGGAGCGATCATCTCAGGATGCTTCTTGGAGAACTTCTTCTCCAGATACTGGTAGATAGCTTCCAGGGGGCGGTTGAAGATATAGCAGGCTATTCCCAAAGTGAACATGTTCTTGCACTTCAGGATGGACTTCATATCCATTCCGCTGTCCTTGAGACTCTCCTTCGTCATAGTGGTGATGGGGGCAGTGATTATGGTCCTGTCCTCCACTCCCAACTCTACGAAAGGATCATCTGTGACGAATCCGGCCTTCTTCATGCCGGCCTGGTCGAATGCGTCGGCATCTACCAGGATCATTGCGTGGCGCTTGCACCACTTGGCGTTGGCCTTGAGGGCGGCGGGATTCATCGCTACAAGCATATCACAAAAATCGCCCGGGGTGTTTACGTCAGAACTACCGATGTGAACCTGGTAGCCCGACACTCCCGAGACGGTTCCGTGGGGCGCCCTTATCTCTGCCGGAAAATCCGGGAAAGTTGACAGGGCATTGCCATAAATGGCAGACATATCTGCAAAAAGGGACCCCGTGAGCTGCATACCATCCCCGGAGTCCCCTGCAAATCTAATCACAACATCTTCAGTATCAATTACTTTGTGTTGCATAGACTATATTTGGTTATTATATCCTATTGCTGTGCCTGTGCCTGTTGCTGTGCGGCTAATGCCTCCAGGGACTTGTCATCAGAAATGTTCAAAGCCCTTCTGGCTTCCCTGGTAATGTTAGTACTCTGGGTCTCGTCGATATACAGGGCCGTACCCATATCGAAAACATAGATGTAACCACCCTGCTTTGCAATTCTGGTTACTGTCTCCTGGGCCTTCTGTACTATAGGAGCCATAAGGTCGTTCTGCTTTGCGGAGAGTTCCTGCTGGATGCTCTGCTCAAACTCCATAATGCGCTGCTGAACGTCATTGATCTCCTTTTCCTTGCTCTCGCGGATGGCCTGGGTCCAGGTAGAAGACTTCTGCTGATACTCAGTGACTTTCTTCTGGTACTCGTCCATCATGCTCTGATACACTTCCTGGGCCTCATTCTGTGCGGCTACCATTGTAGCATTTGCCTGCTCGGCCTCAGGCATGAGATAAATAAGCTCGTTAAAGTTTACGTGAGCGAACTTCTGTGCGAAGGCTGCTGATGAAACTAATGCCATTGCGGCGATCAAAACTAACTTTTTCATATTCTTAAATATTTATTTATTTCTAGAACTGTTGTCCTATCACAAAATGGAACTGGCTCTTTCCGTACTTGTTGTCGTCGAATCCCCATCCCCAGTCTACTCCGAGGAGTCCGATCATAGGGAGGAATACCCTCACGCCCACACCGGCCGACCTCTTGATCTGGAACGGACGGAAGTCCCTTATGTCCGCCCAGGCGTTTCCTCCTTCGAGGAAGAGCAGCGCGAAGATGGTGGACTGAGGCTGCAGTATGACAGGATACCTGAGTTCCACGGTAAACTTGTCGTATACGTTACCCGCATATGCATAACCCTGTGAGTTATACGCAGACGGTACATATGGTGTCAAAGAATAATTCTCATATCCCCTCAGTGCGATGACCTCTGAACCGTAGGTACTGTATCCCGACATTCCGTCACCTCCCAGGAGGAAGCCTTCGAACGGTGAATAACCCAATTTGCGGTTATAATATCCGAGATATCCGAACTGGGCCCTGCTCATCAACACCAGGTCTCCTATCAGCTTGGCATAAACCGTACCAGAAAATTTCCACTTGTGATATTCCACCCATTTATAGCGTTGCTGGGCCGTCTGGGCGTCATAATTTATCAGGTCTCCATTCTTGCGCAGGAGCGAATACGGAGGCGTAAGCTGGAGCGAAGCCACGAACTCTGATCCCTGGCGGGGGTAGATCTGCTGGTCGGTGGAATTCCTTGAAAGGTTCAGGGAATAACTCAGGTTGTGGGATATACCGTCGTCGAATATAAAGGAACCGGAATACCAGTTGGTGAGTTTATATGTCTGCCAGCTGAGTCCGTTGTAAAGCACGAAGTAGTCGTCAGGCCACTTGAGCCTGGTTCCTATTCCGCCTGCGAATCCGAACACCTCCATCTGGCGGTCGTTGTTCAGGATGTTCCAGGCAAGGTAAGAGTTGGTCTGTCTGGTGTAGTACAGCGACAGACTCAGGGAAGTAGGCTTCTTGCCGAAGAGCCAAGGCTCCACGAAACTTGCGGTAAGGGCCGTATAATAGGTTCCGTTGGTCTGGAAGCGGAATGCCAGGTTCTGGGCGTCTCCAAGAGGCACGGGCCTCCAGGCTCCCTTCTCGAACATCCTCTGGGTGGAGAAGTTGTTGAAACTTACACCCACTGTGGCTACGAATGTCCTTCCACCCCATCCTCCTGAGAGTTCCAGTTGGCTGGAAGGTTTCTCAGTTACGTTGTAAACAACGTCTACCGTATTGTTCAGAGGATTGGGGACTATGGAGTAACCCTTGTTGGGGTCCATTATGGCCTCAGGGTCGAACTGGCCCAGAGAGGCGATTTCCCTGACGGACCTTTCGAACTGTGTCTGGGTGAAGAGGTAGCCGGGACGGGTATATATCTGGCGGCGTACGACCTTCTCGTTGGTGAGGTCGTTTCCGTTGATGACAACGTTGTTCAGCATGGCGGGCTTGCCCTCGGTGATGCGGAGTTCGACGTCGATGGAGTCTCCCTGGATGTTGAGTTCTACAGGGGTGATGTCGAAGAAGAGATATCCGTTGTCCCTGTAAAGCTTGGAAATGTCGTAGTCGCTTTCCTTGCCGCCGCCGTAAAGGCGTTTCTCCATAGTGACTATGTCATAGACGTCACCTTTGGATATGTTAAGGATGGAATTGAGCTGCTCTGCAGTGTATACGGAGTTTCCGGTCCAGGTAATGTCCCTGAAAT
>JAGCVB010000016.1 GCA_017962585.1 Bacteroidales bacterium | reverse complement strand
TCCCTCTCGTTCTTGGTGGCAAAGCCGTAGTCTATGAAAGATCCGTCCCTTGGGTTTGGCATATGCTGGACATAGACAGTAGACTCTGCCTTTCCCTCCAGGGCGGAGAACGTCTGCAAGGATATCTCGAAGATATAACCGATACCGTGATTGTCCACTACCACCTGGGTAGGAGAAAGGGCTTCAATCTTGCCTGAAACATAGTCTGTCATAACAGAAACAAAAATAATAAAAAATGCTAAATTTGTAGGCCTTAATCAAGCAATTATGACCATAGAACAACTACGCGCACAGTTCCCTATCCTGGAAGAAAAAGTGTATGGGCGCCAACTCATATACCTGGACAACGCAGCTACCAGCCAGAGGCCGCTGTCGGTGGTTGAGAAGTGGAATCAGATTACCCTCAAGAGCAACGCCAACCTGCACAGGGCAGTGCATAAACTGGCGGCAGATGCAACAGCCGAGTACGAGAATGCCAGGCAGGCCGCAGCCGACTTTATAGGAGCGGCCGACGCCCACAGCATAGTGTTCACTTCCGGCGCAACAGCCGCCCTCAACCTGGTGGCGTTCTGCTTAGGCGAGGCCTGCATCAAGCCAGGAGACCAGATAATAGTCTCAGAAGAAGAGCACCACTCCAACATAGTGCCTTGGCAACTGATGGCCCAGCGCAAAGGCGCAGTGCTCAAGGTGCTGCCGGTTGATGACAACGGCTGCCTTCGCGTAGATATGCTGGACGAGATGCTCTCCAGCGGCAAAGTCCGTCTGCTGAGCGTAGCGCATATCTCCAACGTACTGGGCATAGTGAATCCCGTGGAGGAGATCATTGCCAAGTGCCATAGTTATGGATGCGCCGTGATGGTGGACGGAGCACAGGGGATCGTGCATCAGAAAGTGGATGTCACGGCAATGGACTGCGACTTCTACGCGTTCTCCGGGCACAAGCTTTACGCCGCTCCCGGAACGGGAATCCTGTACGCCAAACCAGAGTGGCTGGAGGCGTTCCCTCCGTATATGGGAGGAGGAGAAATGATTGAAACGGTGCGTTGGTCTGGGACGACTTTCGCAAAGGCTCCGCACAAATTCGAAGCCGGAACCCAGAACATATCAGGCGTTCCGACCCTTGTTCCCGCTTTTGGAATTGCCACCCAAATGAGAGAGCAATCAATTGAAACAGAATCAGTTAAGGTAAAAGATTATATTTACGGAGCACTCCGCGGCGACACCCGTATAAGGATGTTCGGATGCCCGGAAAAACCGCAGGACAAGATTCCTCTCTTCTCGTTCTGCGTCCAGGGAGTGCACCACGAAGACCTGGCTCTTATCCTGGATAAAATGGGAATAGCTGTACGCTCCGGCCAGATGTGCGCCGAGCCCCTGATGGACCGTTTCGGAGTGACCGGAATGCTCAGGGTTTCGTTCGCTCCCTACAACACACTGGAGGAAGCGCAGCAGTTCATAACCGCCTTGGACAAGGCCATTAATATGTTGAGATAATATGAACCTGGAAGAGAAAAAGCAGCAAGTGATCGAGGATTTCTCGATGTACGACGAGTGGCTTGACAAATACGAGTATCTGATAGAGCAGGGCAAGAACCTAGAGCCTTTCCCGGAGGAGTCCAAGACCGAAGATAAACTTATAAAAGGTTGTCAATCAAGAGTTTGGCTGGATTGTGAAAAGAAAGACGGCAAACTCTTCTTCAAGGCAGACTCAGATGCCATAATCACAAAGGGAATCATCTCACTTCTTATAGACGTCTATTCAGGAAGGACTCCCCAGGAGATAGCAGAAGACGACTTCGCGTTCCTCGACCAGATTGGCCTCAAGGAGAACCTCTCCCCTACCAGGGCGGGCGGCCTCGCCTCAATGGTGGAGACTATTAAGAAAAAGGCGGCGGAGGCGATGGCGGAGCCTGAGGCTCAGCCGGAGGCTGAAGCCGAAGTGCTTACGGCCGCCGACGTCAAGGAGCTGGCACCTCTCTATGAGAACGTGGTACTGGCCCTGAAGCAGGTTTACGACCCGGAAATCCCGGTGAACATCTATGATCTGGGCCTCATCTACGAAATTAACATCAACAAGGAGCACAAGGTTCATATCCGTATGACATTCACAGCGCCCAACTGTCCTATGGCGGACTATGTGGTGAATGATGTCAAGACCGGTGTAGAAGACGTACCAGGCATTACAGGTTGCGAAATCGACCTGGTATTCGAACCTGCCTGGAACACCAGTATGATGACGGACGAAGCCAGGGTGGCCCTTAATATGGATTTTGACATAGAGGACAATTCACAGGAATGACGGTTTATCTTTCGTTAGGCACCAATAAAGGAAACAGGGAGCGCAACATCAGGCGCGCCCTTTGTCTTTTGAATATAGCCCTTGGAAAGCGTTACAAGGCCGTTTCGGACATTGTCAACACCAAGGCCGCAGGCTTTGACGGCCCTGATTTCCTGAATTGCGTGGCTGCCTATGAGTTGCGTCTGTCCCCCGGCGCCCTGCTGCGCCGCTGCAAGAGGATAGAGCGTCTGATGGGGCGCCGGGACGTCCCGGAGTACGCCCCCGACGGCAGCCGCATCTACCACGACCGCATAATAGATATCGATATCCTCCTTTACGGCGATATGAAAGTGGACGAGCCGGGACTGCAGATCCCGCATCCGCAGCTGGATGCGCGTCCTTTCTTCGGGGAACTTATTGCTCAGGTTCGAACGGCGCTGGATACCACGGAGTAGAAGTGAAGGAAACAGCGGCAAGGACTCCGAAACCTCCCTTTACATTGGTATAACTGAAAGTGGCAGGCGAAAGCCCATACTCCGCAAGATAGTTTGCGGACTGCAGGGACTGGGCTTTATTGAAGCGGTAAAATTCTGGAGAAACCCTATAGACCAGCACCTTGTACTTGCTGTCTCTCTTTATTGTCATTTTCCTGAGTATCAAGGAGTTGGTATCTTCATCAAGTAGAGAATACGTGTTTTCGGAATCTTCCGAGAATAGGATGTCACAGTCAAACTGCAGATGGCCGTCCTTGATGTATGATCCGGGTAGGAGTTTCATACTTCCTGAACCATAAGAATCTATGAAATAGCCGTTGTATTGTGCGTCTGTCCACGGTCCGTCAGAGGCCTGGATTTCGGCCATTATATCGCTCTGGCTGCTGTTCCAGTTTATTATGCGTCCATACCCTTTTGAAGAGTAAGACTCAGTTCGGCCGTCATCATAATACAGGACAGTTTCCTGTTCCTGCTCTACGGTTACTCCGTAATAATCATCCGGGGAGTAATCCTCCAAACTGATATCAAAACTCATGAAGGATTCTTTGTAACTATAGTCGATATCTGTGACAGTAGAGCAACGTGGGGCCGCTTTGATTTCCTTGATCACTACTCTTTCAGGAACCTTAGATGTTGCCGACACTTCCTGCATCCCCTTGGCCTTGACTTCCAGCGAGATGTCGTCCCCTTCCTTGACAGCAGCATCAGTGTACCAGATATTGTAGCGCCTCAGGATGTAGTAGTCAGAGTTTTCACCCGGATAAAAGGGCTCGGGCGGAGAGTCTTTGGTCCCTATAACCATGTTGTCAGGAGGGGTAGGAACGTATTTCTCAATGTGGCTCTCCTTTCCGTTGACTTTCAGGGAAACAGACTCTATTTCGGGCATGATGTCTCCCACGGAATTAATGCCCATTGCCTTCTGGATGTTTATATATGTGCGGTCTCCGTTTCCGGCTATGCACTGGACATACAGCTTCGAATCATTGTCCAAGCCTTCAGGATAGAAGTAATAGTCGCAACCGCTCAGGCAGCAGCCCAAAACCAGGAATATGAATAGATGTCGCAGTTTCATACCATCAGAATTTAAGGGTGTAGCCAAAGGTGGGAATTATGGGGATAAGGCCGAAAGCCTGTCCTATGCTCCGGCCGGTAGGCCTTATGCTGTTATAGCCTTCGGGATTGACATAGTCTTCGTATTCCTCCGTAATCTGGGCAAATACTGCGTTCATACGGCAGTAGACGTTGTAGATGCTCAGATTCCAGGTGGATTCATTGCCGCGCCGGGTGGTGCGCTTGAAGTTAAGCCCTAAGTCAAGGCGATGATAATCAGGGAGTTTCAGACTGTTGGGCCGATCAAAAATCTCAAATCGTGGGTAAGGGTTTCCTTGTTCGTCAATTCCTTTTACCACATACGTGGCGGCTGTCATCTTGTTGCCGGTATGATAGTGCCAGCCGGCGTACAGTTCGAATCTCGGGCTTACGTACCAGTTGGCCAGCAGGTCAATCTTGTGGCGGTTGTCGTTACGGTCCGGATACCAGTCAAAGTAGAAGTCTTCAAACTTTCGACGGCTCCAGCTGAGAGTGTAGTATGCCTGTGCGGTTACGTTCTCCCACTCCATCTCGAAACCGGTTTCCATACCCCAGGATTTGCCTCTTCCCTCGGTGAAAAGCGTCTCCCAGGAGTCTATGGGGGGATACAGGGCCATGGGGCCGCCGTATTCGTACAGGTGCTCCATAGTCTTGTACCAGCCTTCGAGAGTGATCTTGAGCCAGGGGGCGGCCTTTGTGTAAAACCCTCCTGCAAACTGGCGGGAGAACATAGGCTGGACCACCGCGGTGGAAGGCATCCAGGTGTTGGTGGGCAGATCCAGGTAGGTAGTGGCCACGCTGTGGTCGAACTGGTTCATCTCCGTATAGGAGAATTTGATATCTGAGGCGTCTGAAATACGGAACATCAGCGAGGCGCGCGGCTCCAGCCTGGCCCAGTTCTTCCCGTTGACGCTGAACAGGGCGCCGCGCAGGCCCAGGTTGGCCTTCAGCCAGGGAAGGACGGCTATCTCGTCCTCTGCATACAGGGAACTCTCCCAGGCCTTGAAAAGCACCTCGTTCTTCCCTGAGAACTTCAGGTTGGCAGATGTCCCTACGCTCTCTGTAAGATACTCTCTTTCGGGGGCGTAGCCCTTATGCTGAGCCGTTGCTCCAAAGCGGATTCTATGCGCCTCTGAAGGCCTGAAATACGCGTTTGCGGCCATTCCCGTGGTGATTGTGTGAGCGCGCACGTCTTCCCCGATGTTATAGTAGACGTCCTTGCCGTCCCATTCCCACATAGACACCCTTGCGCCAATGATGTTCTTGTTCTTTGAGCGGTATGCCGTGGCCTCCAGATAAAGCCGGTCCGTAATGTCGTACTGCCAGTTGAGGGAAGCCAGGAAATTGCCCCACTGGAGTTTGCCTTTGACGCTGTTATAACCTTTATGCTCAACCCCGTTTTCTGTGCTGGAATCAGGACTCTTGACCGTTATAGGCAGACGGTCCTCTCCCCCATAGATATTCAGGGACAGTCGGTTGTCGTTGGAGAACTTGTGCGTCAGTTTCAGGTTGAAGTCGCTGAAATTGTAACTGGCGTGAATCTTCTCCGGAAAGTCGTCTCCAGATTCCCGTTCGGCAAGCCTGTTGGCGTACGCGATGGCCGGAATTGTCACAACTTCGCTCCAGGTGCGCCTCAGGCCTACGTTGAACGATGTCGTCCCCTTGATAATGGGGCCTTCCACCTGGATTCGGCCGTCTATCAGGCCCAGGGCGAAGGTGCCGTGGTATTCGTCAAAATTACCTTCACGCGTGCGCACGTCCACCACGGAGGACATCCTGCCTCCGTATCGTGCGGGGAACCCGCTCTTGTAGAAATCTACCTCTTCCACCAGGTCTGAGTTGAACGATGAGAACAGGCCCACAAGGTGCGAGACCTGGTACAGGGGCACGCCGTCCAGAAGGAACAGGTTGTCGGTGCCGTCTCCGCCGTGGACGTAGAGGCCGGACATAAGTTCGGTGCCGCCAGCCACGCCGGGCATCATCTGCAGAGTCTTTATTATGTCGGGGGTGTTGAAGAAGGCGAAACCGCGGCGCAGGAGTGTCCCGTCTATGCGTTGCAGGCCTGTCTGCGTGGCGGCTCGGTCAAGGCGGACTTTGTCCGCGGTGATACGGATCTCGCGCAGGGTATCTACCCGTTCAATCTCCTGGCCGAAGGCTGGGAGAAAGGCAGAAAAAGCCAGGGCAATGCATATAAGCAAGCGTTTCATAGCGTGCAAAAGTAATCAATCTTTGATACTTTATTAATTATTTTTATTTTTGCGTTCTCAAAATAACGTTTAATTTATTGATTTACTGCATATGACTCAGGACGAACTGTTCAAAGTGCTTGTAGCGCATTGCAAGGAATACGGATTCATTTTCCCTTCCAGCGAAATTTATGACGGACTTGCCGCTGTTTATGACTACGGCCAGATGGGAGTGGAACTCAAGAACAACATAAAGAGTTACTGGTGGAACGCCATGACCCGCCTGAACGAGAACATTGTGGGAATAGATTCCTGCATCTTCATGCATCCCAAAATCTGGGAGGCTTCAGGCCACGTGGGAGCTTTCAACGATCCGCTCATAGACAACAAGGATTCCAAGAAAAGATACCGCGCAGACGTACTCATAGAGGATTATCTGGGCAAACTGGAAGAGAAGGTGAACAAGGAGGTGGAGAAGGGCCGCCGCAAATTCGGCGACAGCTTCGACGAGGCCCAGTTCCGCGCCACCAACCCCAACGTACTGCGCGAGCAGGCCAAGTACGACCAGGTTCACGAGCGCTACGTAAAGGCAGAGAAAGCCAATGACCTGGCGGAGTACAGGCAAATCATCATAGACTGCAACATCGTGTGCCCCATCAGCGGCACCTGCAACTGGACCGACGTGCGTCAGTTCAACCTTATGTTCAGCACTTCTATGGGAAGCACATCAGAGGGAGCCAACATCATCTATCTGCGTCCTGAGACAGCGCAGGGTATTTTCGTAAACTACCTGAACGTGCAGAAGACCGGCAGGATGAAGATTCCATTCGGAATAGCCCAGATAGGAAAGGCCTTCCGCAACGAGATAGTTGCCCGTCAGTTCATCTTCCGAATGAGGGAGTTCGAGCAGATGGAGATGCAGTTCTTCATCAAGCCCGGAACAGAGCTGGAGTGGTTTGCAAAGTGGAAGGAGCAGAGGCTCAAATGGCACGTCAACCTGGGAATGGGAGCAGAGGACTACCGCTTCCACGACCACGAGAAACTGGCCCACTACGCCAATGCCGCCACCGACATCGAGTTCCGCTTCCCCTTCGGCTTCAAGGAACTGGAAGGTATCCACTCGCGTACCGACTTCGACCTGAGCCGCCACTCGGAGTTCAGCGGCAAGAAGCTGCAATACTTCGACAGCGAACTGAACGAGAACTACACACCGTATGTGATAGAGACTTCGATTGGTGTGGACCG
>JAGCVB010000113.1 GCA_017962585.1 Bacteroidales bacterium | reverse complement strand
TCTTTAGGAATTACAAAGAATAATATAGTTTGGTACATAAGAGAGTCTTCTGGTGTACGAAATAGTACGGAACGATGGTTTGGTACAGGAAATGGCTTTGTGGTGTACGAAATGGGGTAAGACTGTTAAGAAGGCGCCAGCAGGCGCCGGCCGGAAGGGAATTAGGAGGGATTAGCCGCAGCAGAGCGCGGCCTCTTCCCTCACGAACCGCGAAAAGCGTCTGCAATAGCAGGCGCTTGAAGCGGTGAGTGAGGGATTCGAACCCCCGGTACGTTGCCGTACACCTGTTTTCGAGGCAGGCTCCTTCAACCACTCGGACAACTCACCTTGGGGTGGCAAAGATACATATTATTTTTTATCTTTGTTTTCAGTTAAGTAGAAGGCTATGACAAAGATTAAGATGACCACCCCTCTGGTGGAAATGGACGGCGACGAGATGACCAGGATCCTCTGGAAAATGATAAAGGACCAGCTCATACTGCCGTTCGTAGACTTGAAGGTTGAATACTATGACCTTGGTCTGGTAAAAAGGGACGAAACCTCTGACAAGATTACCATTGAAGCCGCCGAGGCCTGCAAGAAATACGGCGTAGGCGTCAAATGCGCCACCATCACTCCCAACGCCCAGCGTATGACGGAGTACAATCTCCATCAGATGTGGAAGAGCCCCAACGGCACCATCCGCTCCATTATGGATGGAACTGTATTCCGCGCGCCCATTACAATCCCTACCATCCATCCGGTAGTCAAGAACTGGGAGAAGCCCATAACCATAGCCCGTCACGCATACGGGGACGTCTACAAGAATTCCGAACTCAGGATAACCGGTCCGGGCGTGGCAAAGTTGGTGTTCGACAGCGCCGATGGCAGCCATCAGGAAGCCGTTATCCAGGAGTTCAAGGGCGCAGGAGTAATCCAGGGAATGCACAATACCGACAAGTCCATCACCTCCTTTGCGCATTCCTGCTTCAAGTACGCCATCGACACAAAGCAGGACCTTTGGTTCTCCACCAAGGACACCATCTCCAAGACCTACGACGCCCGTTTTAGGGAGATATTCGACCAGGTATATCAGGAGTACAAGGCGCAGTTTGAAGAGCTGGGCATCACATATTTTTACACCCTGATAGACGACGCCGTGGCCCGCGTCATCCGCAGCCGCGGAGGCTTCATCTGGGCCTGCAAGAACTACGACGGCGACGTTATGAGCGATATGGTATCTACCGCGTTCGGATCGCTGGCGATGATGACCAGCGTGCTGGTGAGCCCCGACGGAAACTACGAGTACGAGGCCGCGCACGGAACCGTCACGCGCCACTACTACCGCTATCTGCAGGGCGAGGAGACTTCCACCAACCCTATGGCCACCATCTTCGCGTGGAGCGGAGCCCTGCGCCAGAGGGGCCTCAAGGACGGCCTGGATGCGCTGGTGGGCTTTGCCGACGCGCTGGAGGCCGCCTGCTTCGACACTCTTGGTGAAGGCATCGTCACAAAGGACCTCGTGAACCTGATGGAGGGCGTGACGCCCAAGGCCGTCAACTCCGAGCAGTTCATAGCCGCAATACGCGAACGTCTTGAAAGGAGGCTCGTATGAAAATGATATTCCTGGATGCGGGCACGATGGGCCCGGTTTCGCTGGACCCCATCGCCCAGTTGGGAGAGTTGGTGCTCTACCACACCTCCACGCATCAGGAAGCCTGCGAGAGGGTGGCTGACGCCGATGTCGTCCTCACAAACAAAGCCCCGGTGGACGACGCCATAATGGCGGCGGCGCCTGCGCTCAAGCTCATCTGCGTTTCGGCCACAGGCCTCAATCACATTGACCTGGAAGCCGCCCGCCGCCGCGGAATCGCGGTGCGCAATGTGGCAGGCTATTCTACTGAGTCAGTGCTGCAAATCACCTTTATGCACATACTCTCGCTCCTCTGCCGTCCCGCATTCTACGACGCAGAGGTAAAGGACTTTACGTATTCCCGCAGTGGGGTGGCCAACGACGTGCGCCAGCCTTTCCACGAGCTTTATGGCAAGACCATCGGTATAATAGGTATGGGGAATATCGGGCAGAGGGTTGCGCAGGTGGCTGCTGCATTCGGGATGAGCCCCTTGTATTATTCCACTTCAGGCACCTCGCACTGCAAGGACTGGCCTTCGCTGCCCTTGGACGAATTGATGAAGGTGTCCGATATCGTCAGCATCCACTGCCCGCTGAACGAGCGCACCCGGGCCCTGATAGGCGCTCGCGAGCTCGCGCTGATGAAGCCAAGCGCCTGCCTCGTGAACCTCGGCAGGGGAGCGGTGGTGGACGAAGTCGCCCTTGCGGAGGCGATAGACAAAGGCCGCATTGCAGGCGCCGCTTTGGACGTTTTTTCAACCGAGCCGCTGCCCGAGGACCATCCGCTGCTGCACACATCCCATCCGGAGCGCCTGCGCTTCACGCCCCATATAGCCTGGGCCAGTTACGAATCACTTGACCGCCTGGTGCAGAAGATGGTGGAGAATATCAGGGAAGTACTTGGATAGCTCCAATGGAAAGGGCTCCGTTTCCGGCAAATGACACCTCGGCGCCGAGATCCGGCATATCGTCATAAATAAGGACGAGTCCAGTGGTGAATTTGACTCCGGGAGTAAAGCGTACATACAGGCTTCGTCCCTCTTTATAATAAGATATCTGTTCCCCGATCCATACAGCTTGCTCGTCGTCTAATCCGCCCATTTCCGAGACGGTGTTTGTAACAGTACAAAGAGGTTCTCCGTTGTCAAATAGTGTAATGTCATTGCCATTTACAATGAAACTCAGGCGCCTGCATAACGCCTCCTGAATCGTGAACGGATCTGTCTTGACATCGGTTATTGCGCCTCCGGCCTCGTCAAAGCGGAAGATATAAGGCATTTCGACGTGTATTCCCGTACCTTCCACAACTCCGCAGAACAGCCAGAGAAGACCGGTATCCGGGTCGTATTCCGCCCGTGGGTTCTTGCCGTGGTATATGTTGGGGAAATGAGTGGTTTTGGTCCCCTTGGTTACGTGGATGCCGTAACCTTCGGAAGGGATGTCGGGATTGCACCATACCAGGCTCCAGACGCTGATTCCGTTTTCCTTGTCATCCAGGATGTTCTCGTAACGGTCCTCATAGTCAAGGGTCATGGCCAACTCGACTTTCTGAGGTGCCCTTTCTTCCTGAAGTGGGCCGTCGATAGTGCCGCGTACAGGCTGGATTTCAACTTTTTTATTATTACAGGCCGTAGCCAGCAAAGCCGCCGCGGCAAAGATCAATTTGTGTAACGTTTTCATAGTTGTTGTTGGACAGATTCTTTGTATTTGCGGGAGATAGGCAGCTGAGTGCCGGCAACGGTGACAATTTCGGGAGAAGTGTGTACGGCATCCTTGCCGTTTACAAGGAAAGACCTGTGTATTCTTATGAAGTCCGGTCCCAGGAGGTGCTCCCACTGTGTTATACCGGTTTTATTGCGGTACGATTTGCCGTCACGGGAATAAATCCAGACTTCAGAATCACGGGATTCTATATAAAGGATATCTTTGGCGTCCAGTGTAACCTTCTTGTAATCTGAAGTGAACGATACGGGGTGATTTTTCTTTGTACTGGCGAGCCATTTCTCCAGCCGGTACTCGCCGTAGGCGAAGACGGTGAGGATAATGGAGAGGAAAACGGGATTGCCCAGGATTGGGGCGATATCCTGGGAGAACTGGTATATGGGTTCATCCTTGATATAGGAGAACAGCATATGTGTCACAATCAACAGGAACAGAGCCAGGGCCATCACACCAAAAATGATAAATATGCTGTGCTTGATCCTGTCTTTTGCCGGTTCTCTTGCCCCTTTTGGAAGGAAGAAAGACAGCGCCATCGCGCAGGGGAGGAACATCAGGCCAATCATAAGTCCCTGCCAGAACTGATAATCCAGGCTGACCACGAGGAATGCCGTCAGCAGGATGGCTGCAATCCAGTAGAGAACTATGATAATAATCCGTTTCATTTCAGTTGTAAAAATACGGAATCTTTAGGAAAAAATAAGCGTCCGGCTTTGTCAGTGTGCCGGTTAGGGGGATATGACACCAGGTGGAGAGGATTCAACTTTGCATTTTAGATTGGTTGCTCCGTACCTTTGCATTAAGGAATTCCTAACCGATTGTATAACTCTTAAACTTTAGTGTCATGTGTATCTTAGGAACTAATATCTTTCAACTGTTCGTTTCTGGCGGTCCTTTAGGAATGGCCGTCATAACTCTGTTGCTGATTGCTCTTTTCTTTGCTGCCTGGAAGGCTCCTGCCTGGGTTAAGGAGATTGGACTGGCTGCGCTTGCTGTCGGAGCCATGTGGACCTTGATGGGCTTTCTCCAAATGGCAGATTTCATGTCTGGAAACTCAGATGTCGCGACCCACATTATCTGGGGCGGAGTAAAAGTAGGACTGATCCCTATCATATATGGAATCATTGTCTATATAGTATCCCTCATCCTCCGCATCATCCACAAACCCCGCGCATAATGCGGACGGGGGATTTATCCCTCAGAGGGATTAGCCCGCTTCGCGGTCTCTTCCCTCTTTCTCCGAGAGCAAAGCAAAATAAAGAGGAACTACGTTCCTTTTTGTCAGCCGTCACATCCTTACAAAAGCAAGCTTTTGACGGATGCGCCGTCTACCAAAAACGCCGCACTGAGTGCGGCGTCTTTATTTATGCTTAGCATAGCGCGGAGAGTGAGGGATTCGAACCCCCGGAGCCTTTCAGCTCAACAGTTTTCAAGACTGCCGCCATCGACCACTCGGCCAACTCTCCATCCCCGAAGGGATTGCAAAGATAGATAATTTCGCAAATACTGCAAAAATTATTTCATACTAGTCTTTGAACAGCATCGGGGCGAATTCCTTGAGGCAGCGTCGCCAGTTGAGCCACTCGTGGCCGGTGCCCATAGACTCGTAGTAGATGTGCTTTACGCCGTTGGCTTCCAGCACGTCGCGGAAATTGGTGACGGTGGAGTGCATCTGCGGAGACTCGTCGGAACCTGTGCTGATGAACAAGAGTTTGTACTGGTCGTTGAGGCTTGCAGGGTATGCGTCAGGATTCTGGGCCATTCCGCTGCCGCTGAATCCGCCTATGTAGGCGAAGAGTTCGGGATGGTTGAGGCCTACGCTCCAGGCGATGAATCCTCCCATAGAGAGTCCGGTGATTGCGCGGTGGTCGCGGTCGGCTATCGTGCGGTACTTGGAGTCGATCATGGGGATGAGTTCCTGGGAAGCCAGCATATCCACTGAACTGAAGTTGAACATGCTGCGAGGGCCGTCTGCCATCTGGGCGTTTGGAACGAGGGCCTCGCCCCTGTCCATAACCAGAAGCATAGGAACAGCCTCTTTACCGGCAATCAGGTTGTCCATAATGATGTCAGCCTTGCCCTGGATTGCCCATCCGGTCTCGTCCTCGCCACCACCGTGGTAAATGTAGAGGACAGGATAACGCTTGGAAGGGTTCTGCTCGTACTCTGCCGGGACGTAAACGTAGCAGGTTCTCCAGCTCTGGGTCAGCTCTGACCAGTAGCGCTGCATACGGATTTCTCCGTGAGGGACGTCCTGAGGGAGGTAGAAATCTACGCCTACCTCGGGAATTTCAATGGCGCTGCACATCATTCCGGTGCCGTAGAACAATTGGCTGGAAGGATCTGCAACCTTTACTCCGTCTACGATGAGTGAGTAGTAGTGGAAACCGGGAACCTGAGGTTCGCTGGTCACTTCCCAGATACCGTCGGCATTCTTTGTCATAGGGTACTGCTTGCCCAGATCCAGGATGACGGTCTCTGCCTCGGGGGCGTTTACCTGGAATGCGACGCTCAGGTCGGGATTGATCTTAGGATACTCTTTCCCATTGACGTTGGTGCTGGCAGGAGTAGGTTCTGTGATCAGGCCTATTACAGGCTTGTTCTCCTGCTTGCAGGACAATACCGCAGCTGCTGCGAGAATTGCTATGATTATATTTCTGGTTTTCATCGTTCAATGGTTTATTTAAAGAGTTTCTTTGCAAACTGATAGAGGCTCCTTCTCCAGGAGAGCCATTCGTGGGCGGTGCCGGGGGAGCAGTAGTATTCGTTCTGGATGCCGTAGGAGAGCAGGGTGTTGTGCATCTCCTCGATGAGGCCGCCCTCGGCTTCGCCGGTGGTGCAGAACAGCAGGTGGTAGTCCCTGTTGAAACCGTCGATGTTCATGAATACTCCGCTGAAGGAATCCTGAAGCTGTTTCAGGTCTCTGTAGCCGGGATTGCGGGTGTTGAATTCGCCCACTACCATTATTCCGCTGAAGCCTGCCACCCAGGAGAAGAGGTTCCTGTTGCCGAGACCAACGTCATAGGCCTGCTTGGCGCCCCAGGAGAGGCCTGCGATAGCGCGGCTGTCCCTGTTTGCCAGAGTGCGGAAGCGGCTGTCTACGAACGGGATGACGTCGTCCACCATCATATTGGGGAAGGCGTCGTAGCCGGGCTCGCTGCCGGGCATGGAGGCTACGCCGGAATTCATAACGATGATCATAGGCACAGCCTCGCCCTTTGCGATGAGGTTGTCAAGGATGACATCGGCGAAGCCCTGGTATATCCAGCCTGTCTCGTCCTCTCCGCCGCCGTGCTGAAGGTAGAGCACCGGGTAGCGCTTGTTGGGGTTCTGGTCGTACTCGGCGGGAGTGTAGACGTACATCCTGCGGTACTCCTGGCACACTTTGGACCAGAACCTGATGGAACGGACTGCGCCCTGGGGCACGTCCTTCTTGGGAGTGTAGAAGTCTGCGTCGGCCGGTTTCTCGTTAACCTCCACCGCGCTGGCGTAGCGGCTCATTCCGAAGAATGTGTAGGTTGAAGGGTCGGCTGTCGCAAGGCCTCCGACGTTTAGGGAATAGTAGTGGAAACCAGGCACCTGAGGGTCAGTTGTGGCAGTCCAAACGCCGTTTCCGTCGTTTTTCATAGGGTACTTCTTTCCGAGGTCCACCGTGATGGCTTTGGCTTGCGGGGCCCTTACCTGGAAAGTCACAGAATTGTCCGCATTTATCTGCGGGAATTTTCCTCCGGCGTTGTAATCTGAGGGGTGCTGAGCACGCATCAGAACCGGGATTGAAAGTAAAATAAGGAATAGGCTTATACGTTTCATATAACAAATTTACGTATATTTGTAAAATAAAATTACAGGTCTTATGAAAAAAATATTCCTTGCTTTAGTGGCGCTCACAATGTCCGTATGCGCCTTTTCCCAGGACTACACCATTCCTGTGACAAACATCAACCGCAACGGTTATCCGCGTATCCTGGATGACAACAGAGTAGAGTTCAGGCTGCGTGCAGGCCAGGCTTCCAGCGTGAAAGTGGATATCGGCGGAAGGCAGTATGACATGCAGCGCACCCAGGACGGTTTCTGGACAGTCACCACGGCTCCCCAGGTGCCCGGTTACCACTACTATTCCCTCATAATCAACGGAGCATCAGTTGCCGATCCCGCAAGCCGTTCCTTCTACGGAACCAGCCGCTGGGCCAGCGCAATTGAGATTCCCGAGGCCGGAATGGACGTATTCGAGATTCACGACGTTCCCCACGGACAGGTTCGCGAACTCAACTACTTCTCAAAGGTCACCAACAGCTGGCGTCCGGTACGCGTTTACACCCCGGCCAGCTACGAGAAGGGCAACAAGAAATATCCTGTAGTTTACATACACCACGGCGGCGGCGAGGACTATCGCGGATGGATAGAGCAGGGACGCACCAACATCATAATGGACAACCTCATCGCAGAAGGCAAGGCTGTAGAGATGATAGTGGTAAGCGTTGACAGCAACGTTCCTTCAGGCGGTGGCGGCGGCTATTCACCTGGCGGAATGTCCGGTTACAGGGATGAACTCATCAACAATATCATTCCTTTCATCGAGAAGACCTTCCGTGTAAAGAAAGGACCTGAGAACCGTGCAATGTGCGGACTTTCAATGGGTGGCGGCCAGTCATTCCAGATTGGCCTCAACGAGCCCGGCGTATTCGCAAATGTGGCATCATTCTCCAGCGGAATGTTCGGTGGAATAAACGGTTCCGCTGACGTAGACCTCGAGGCATATGTGCCTGGTATCCTTACCAACCCGGCAAAGTTCAATCAGGAGCATAAGGTATTCTACCTCTCTTGCGGAGAGCAGGATCCCCGTATCAACTATACCCGCGAGACTGCCCAGAAACTTCAGGCAGCAGGCGTGAACGTCAAGTTCAATTCATTCCCCGGCGACCACGAGTGGCAGGTATGGCGCAAATCCTTCCACGAGTTCTCCCAGATGCTTTTCAAGAAGTAGAACAGACTTAAAGCCATGAAGAAATATTTGACCATCCTGGCCGCGGCCCTTTTTGCCGCCGCCTGTACCACTGCCACGGCCCCTACCGCACAGGAGAAAGGCCCCTTTGGAGACTTCCGCGACTGGGCTCCCACACCTCCTATGGGTTGGAACAGCTGGGACTGCTACGGACCTACCGTAGTGGAGTCCGAGGTCAAGGCTGCCGCCGACTATATGGCCGAGAACCTTGCCGATTGCGGCTGGGAGTATATAGTAGTCGATATCCGCTGGTTCGTCCAAAACGACCACGCCGGCGGCTACAACCAGGAAGACCCTATCTATGAGATGGACGAGTGGGGACGCTACACTCCTGCAGTGAACAGGTTCCCTTCTGCTGCGAACGGAGCAGGCTTCAAGCCGCTTGCCGACTACGTGCATTCCAAGGGCCTCAAGTTCGGCATCCACATTATGAGGGGCATCCCCCGCATCGCCGTCAACGCCAAGACCCCCGTCAAGGGCACCAACGGCATAACCGCCGACCAGATCTACAACGAAGTCCAGCTCTGCCGCTGGCTCCGCGACAACTACACGGTGGACGCCACCAAGCAGGGAGCCCAGGAATACTACAACTCCTTATTCGAACTCTACGCCTCCTGGGGAGTGGACTTCATAAAGATAGACGACCTTTCTTCACCGTATCATCTTGACGAGATAGAGCTTATCCGCAACGCCATTGACAAATGCGGACGCCCCATCGTGCTCAGCACCTCTCCGGGCGCAACTCCTTCAGCCCAGGCCGAGCATATCAGCACCCACGCCAATATGTGGCGTATGGTCAACGACGTATGGGATATCTGGAGGGATGTCACCAACCTGATGAGGGTAGCCCAGGACTGGTATCCTTACATCAAGCCCGGTACCTGGCCCGACTGCGATATGATCCCTCTGGGACACCTCGCAATCCGCGGCGAAAGGGGAGTGGACCGTATGACTCTCCTCACCAAGGACGAGCAGTATTCCCTGATGACATTCTTCTGCATCCTTCGCTCGCCGTTGATGTTCGGAGGCGACCTTCCTACTATGGATGACTTCACCCTGTCGCTGCTTACAAACAAAGCCGTCCTGAAGATGCACGCAGAGTCAGATGACGTGCGCCAGGTATACCGCGACAACAAACAGTTAGTAGTGCGCTCCAAGAATCCGGGAACAGGCGAGACCTATGTAGCCCTGTTCAACACTTCTGAGGAGCAGAGGACAGTGGAGGCAACACTTCTTGACCTTGGAATAACCAAGAAGTCTGTCAGCGCTGTCAATATGTGGACAGGCCAGGATGCCGGCAAATGCAAGGGCGTAGTCTCTGCAAGCCTTGCGCCTCACGCCTGTGTGCTTTACAGCCTTAAATAAATGCAAGAAATAAGAAACATCGCTTTAATTGCCCACGTTGACCACGGCAAGACCACAATGGTGGACAGGATGATATACCAGGCCAACCTGGTGCGTCAGCCTGAGAACCTGGGCCAGCTGATACTGGATTCCAACGACCTTGAGAGAGAAAGGGGAATCACCATCCTGGCAAAGAACGTGTCCGTAACATACAAGGGCGTAAAAATCAACATTATAGACACTCCGGGGCACAGTGACTTCGGAGGAGAGGTAGAAAGAGTCCTGAATATGGCGGACGGCGTGCTGCTGCTGGTGGATGCCTTCGAAGGCTGTATGCCGCAGACGCGCTTCGTCCTCCAGAAGGCCTTGCAGATGGGCAAGAAGCCCATAGTGGTGATAAACAAGGTGGACAAGCCCAACTGCCGTCCCGACGACGTGCAGGAAGAGGTCTTCGACCTGATGTTCAACCTTGACGCCACAGATGACCAGTTGGACTTCGTGACCATTTTCGGAAGCGCAAAGCAAGGCTGGATGTCCCGCGACTGGCGTCAGCCGTCGGGCGACATCACGCCGCTGCTGGACGCAATCCTGGAGGTGATACCTGCGCCTGAGATGCGCGAAGGCACTCCGCAGATGCTCATCTCGTCGCTTGAGTACTCCCCGTATGTGGGGCGTATAGCGGTGGGAAGGGTGACCCGCGGAACCCTGACCTCCGGTCAGCAGATAAGCCTTTGCAAGCGCTACGACATAGTCCAGAAGCAGAAGATCAAGCAGCTGATGGTATTCGACGGCCTTGGAAAGACCAACGTAGAATCAGTGCAGTGCGGAGACATCTGCGCAGTTGTGGGAATAGACGGATTCGAGATAGGCGACACAATCGCCGATTTCGAGAATCCTGAGCCGCTCCCGCCCATCTCGGTGGACGAGCCCACAATGAGCATGCTCTTCACCATAAACAACTCACCATTCTTCGGCAAGGACGGCAAGTACGTCACTTCCCGCCATCTTAAGGACAGGCTGGACCGCGAGTTGGAGAAGAACCTGGCGCTCAGGGTGAAACCGGGCCTGGGAGCTGATTCCTTCGTGGTTTACGGCCGAGGCGTACTGCATCTCTCAGTTCTCATCGAAACGATGAGGCGTGAGGGCTTCGAACTTCAGGTTGGACAGCCCAAGGTGCTTGACAAGACCATCAACGGCCAGAGGTGCGAACCTATAGAGGAACTCTCCATAGAGGTTCCCGAAGAGTTCGTAGGCGCCGCCATAGAGATATCCACACGCCGCAAGGGCGCGCTCATCCATATGGAGCCGCGCGGAGACAGGACTCTCCTTGAGTTCGAAATTCCTACACGAGGCCTTATGGGACTGCGCTCCAACCTGCTCACGGCCACACAAGGCGAGGCCGTAGTGGCACATCGCTACAAGGAGTATCAGCCGTTCAAGGGCGAGATCGAGCGCCGCAACAACGGCTCCCTGGTGTCACTCGAAACGGGCGAGGCCATCGCTTATTCAATGAATAAGCTTCTGGACCGCGGCCGCTTCTTCGTGGAGCCGGGCGAGGAGATTTATGGCGGACAGGTAGTGGGAGAGCACACTCGTGAAAGAGATTTGAACATAAATATCTGCAAGACAAAGAAGCTCACAAACGTACGCGCTTCGGGCTCTGACGAGAAGATTCTCCTGCCTCCTGCAATCAAGTTCTCCCTTGAAGAGGCTCTGGAGTATATCCAGGACGACGAGATGGTGGAAATCACCCCTCACCACATGAGAATCCGCAAAATTCTCCTGGATCCCCTTGCCAGAAAAAGAAATAGCGATTCGGAAGATTGATAATAGAAAAAAATTATTTAACTTTGCAACCCTTTGAAATACCCCTTAAGGTGCTCAAGGAAGGCAGCAACCATTTCGAGTGGTCTGTCGGAAAAGAGTTCTTTGAAGCATTCGGAAACGAAGAAATACTTGCGGCGCAGCTTCAGGTTGAGGCTGACGTATACAATCACAACTATGACTTCGAGGTTGAAAGCAAGATAGACGGCAGCGTCACAGTAGCCTGCGACCGCTGTCTGGACCCTCTTGAAATTCCGGTTCACACCTCGTTCCAGGATGATGAGATTACCGCAGACCAGGCACTGGACCTCAGTCAGGATGTATATGACTACGTATGCACTGCTCTCCCTATGATCAGGGTCCATCCCGAAGATGAATGCAACCAGGAGGTAACAAAGTATTTGAGCAAATAATAATTTAAAATAACAATACAATGGCACATCCGAAACATAAACTCTCAAAGCAGAGAAGAGACAAGAGGCGTACTCACGACCACGCTCCCGTCCCTACACTTGCTACATGCCCTAACTGCGGCGCAACAGTTCTGTACCACAGGGTATGCCCTGAGTGCGGTTACTACAGGGGCCGTCAGATTATCGTAAAGGACGCTCAGTAAAAGAGATCCTTGTTGCGGTCCCTTAGTTCAACGGATAGAACGGAGGTTTCCTAAACCTTAAATAGTGGTTCGATTCCACTAGGGACTACAAAAAAGCCCGCCGCAAGGCAGGCTTTTTTGATAAAACATTATTAAGCTATGACAAACAAATTGAGGAATATAGGACT
>JAGCVB010000112.1 GCA_017962585.1 Bacteroidales bacterium | reverse complement strand
GCCTGTGCTCAACGGGCGCAACATATTCCTTACCGGAGCGGATGCGTCTGCCAGGGAACTCTATTGCTATGACCTTCTGTCCGGGGAACTGCGCTGGACGCTTGCAGCCGACGGCATAGCCGGATCTCCTTCCACTATGCCAACCGTGAACGGCGACACCGGCCTTGCAGCGTCAACCGTGGCCACCAATGGAAGCCAGGTATGCGCCATATTCGCCACAGGAGACATAATCTGCGCCGATATGGACGGCAACCGCCTGTGGGCCAAGAACCTGGGCGTTCCTGACAACCACTACGGCTACGCTTCTTCACTCCTGATATACGGCGGTGAAGTCATAGTCCAGTACGACAATGACAGCGACGGCAAACTCATAGCCCTGAACCTGAGCAACGGAAACGTCCGCTGGACCAAGAACCGCACGGAAAAGGCAACTTGGAGCTCACCCATCATAGCATTCATAGACGGAAAAGCCCAGCTGGTGGTGATGGGCAACCCTGCCCTGACCGCCTACAATCCCGACAACGGCGATATGCTCTGGAAAGTGGACTGTATGACAGGAGAAGTGGGGGCCAGCCCCTGCTACTCCAACGGAGTCGTTTACGGCGCCAGCGAGTACGCATCCCTGGTGGCGGTAAACGCCCAGGACGGATCCCTGCTCTGGGAAGTTAACGATTACCTTCCTGAAGTCTCAAGTCCCGTAGCCACGAGGGATTACGTTTATGTGGCCACCAGCTACGGAATGCTCATAGCATACGACGCCTCAAGCGGGGAAGTCCTTGCGGAACAGGACCTCGGAACCCAGTTCTACAGCTCTCCTATGCTTGTGGAGGGCAAGATTTACATATTCGGCACGGAAGGGAACCTGTACATTTTCAGCAATGACGGGAAGCTTACCCTTCTGCGCACCATTAACACCGGGGAGCCGACTTTTGCCACCCCGGCATTCACTGACGGCAAAATAGTGGTCAGGACCACTGAAAGCCTGTATTGCGTAAGCGCTTCATAACGGATGTGCGGAACTGATTGCATAGAAAAAGAGGCTGCCGCCCTTCAGGCGGTTATCTCGCGCACGGATGCCATAATAGACCGCATCGGGACAACTCCCGATGTCGTCATCCCTCTGCTCCAGGCCTTGCAGGAAGAATTCAACTACCTGCGTTCGGAGTCCCTGGACAGGGTTTACGAGCGTACACAGATAACGCGCGCCCAGGTTATGAGCGTGGCAACCTTCTATTCCCAGTTCAGGCTGGTTCCGTTCGGAAAGCACATAATCAAAGTCTGCAACGGCACCGCCTGCCACGTGAAGGGGGCCGATACCGTATACGACGCTTTCAGGCGGGAACTGAAGATGGAGGGGGATGACATCACCACCGCCGACGGCCGCTTCTCCATAGAGAAGATAGGCTGCCTGGGCTGCTGTGCCCTTGCTCCTGCCGTGCAGATAGGCAACAAGATATACGGGCACGTGCAGCCCGGCAAGGTAGACGAAGTGCTTGACGCGTTCAACGCCCTCGCCGCTCAGGACGAGGAGAAAGAAGAGGAGGAGAAGGAAGGGAAGTTCCAGGGAGAGATCAGGCTGGGAATGGAGAACTGCTGCCAGGCCAGCGGCACCGCAGAGATATACGAGGCGGTGACGGCCGCCTGCAGCGAACTTGACCTGAAAGTCAGGATAAAGCCGGTTAGCTGCGTCGGTGCCTGCAACCAGGTCCCGATGGTGGACGTGGCCCTGCCTGACGGACAGATCATACGTTACCCCAACGTCAAGCCAGAGGAAGTGAGGGAAATCCTTCTGAACCATTTCAAGGCTTCATCCCCTCTGCGGCGCCTCCGCAACAGCATTTTCCGCCGTGTGGACCACCTGCATACAGATACCGTGTGGGAGAGCCCCCTCTGGGAGCCTGACGAGGTCCGCACGCGCACCATAAACAACTTCTTCGCCGGGCAGAAACGCATCTCCACTGAAGGCTACGGCCATATGGCTCCGCTGGATGCGGACGAATACATAGCCAACGACGGCTTCAAGGCCCTGGAGAAAGTCCTTAAGGAAATGACCCCGGGCCAGGTTATTGACCAGGTCCTTGCCAGCGGCCTACGCGGCCGCGGAGGTGGAGGATTCCCCTCCGGACGCAAGTGGTCCCTGGTGGCAGAGCAGCCTGTCGAGACTAAGTACGTGGTCTGCAACGGAGACGAGGGCGACCCCGGCGCGTTTATGGACCGCATCCTTCTGGAATCCTATCCTATGAGGGTGATAGAGGGAATGATCATAGCCGGATATGCCGTGGGGGCGCATCAGGGCGTGTTCTATATAAGGGCAGAGTATCCCCAGGCCGTGATCCGCACCCGCAAGGCGCTTCAGATGTGCCGCGACAGGGGTTATCTGGGAAAGGACATCCTGGGTAGCGGATTCGATTTTGAGATACGCATCTTCGAGGGCGCGGGAGCGTTTGTCTGCGGAGAGGAGACCGCCCTCATCAATTCGATAGAAGGCAAACGCGGTTTCCCCAACCTGAGGCCGCCGTATCCGGCCGTATCCGGTCTTATCGGCTGTCCCACGCTGATCAACAACGTCGAGTCCCTCAGTCAGGTACCGTATATCATCCGCAACGGGGCCGAGGCCTATGCGTCCGTGGGAACCCAGAGCAGCAAGGGTACAAAGGTGTTCGCGCTGGTGGGCAAGGTCAACCACGGAGGTCTCATAGAGGTTCCTATGGGCACCACACTCAATCAGATCATAGAGGACATAGGCGGAGGAGTTGAAGGAGGGGAGAAACTCAAGGCGGTGCAGACCGGAGGTCCGTCCGGAGGCTGCATTCCGGCCAATATGTGCGACACTGCCGTAGATTACGAGGCTCTTAAGGGAATGGGCGCCATTATGGGCTCAGGAGGCCTTGTAGTGCTGTCAGATAGCAGTTGTATGGTAGACGTGGCCCGATATTTCACTGAATTCACGGCAGGGGAGTCCTGCGGCAAATGCACCTTCTGCCGTATAGGTTTGAGGTGTATGCTGGACATCCTGGACAAGATCTGCACGGGCAAGGGAAAGGAAGAAGACATAGCCCAGTTGGAAGAACTGGCGCAGAGCATAAGCAAGGCGGCGCTCTGCGGCCTCGGAAAGACTGCACCCAATCCGGTGCTCTCCACGCTGCGCTATTTTATGGACGAATACAAAGAGCACATTGCAGGGCTCTGCCGCATCGGCACCTGCAAGGATATGGTCAAATATGAGGTGAATGACGACTGCGTAGGCTGTACCAAGTGCGCCAAGGCCTGCCCGGCCGACGCCATCGAATACACCCCTTATGAAAAGCATTCCATCCAGGTGGACAAATGCACCCAGTGCGGCCTGTGCATAGGGGAGTGCAGTTACGACGCCATTCACAAGGTGCCTTTGAAGGAAGTTGCAATAAGTTGAGGTTATGCGCATTACTGTAAACAATAAAGTCGTAGAGGTCCTTGAGGGCGAAACCCTGCTGGAGGTATGCCGGAGGGTGGGAATACACGTCCCGTCCCTCTGTTACGCTCCAAACGCCGTGCACAAGCCGTCCTGTATGGTTTGTATGGTGATGGACGAATCCAGGTCCCAGATGGTCCCGTCCTGCTCTACGTACCCCGTGGAGGGAATGCGGATAGATACGGAGTCTGAACAGGTTGTCTCTCTCAGAAAGATGGCCCTGGACCTGCTCCTGCGGGACCACAGGGCTGACTGCGAGGCTCCCTGCGTCACGGTCTGCCCTCACGGGCTGAACATAGAGGGTATGCTGGCTTCGTACGACAAGGAAGACTACCTGCGCGCCCGCAAATACCTGGCTGCGGTCTTCGACCTGCCCTCGGTGGCCTGCGATGACTGCAAGGCCCCCTGCGAGAAGGTCTGCCGCCGCAACTCGGTGGATGCGCACGTGGAAATCCGTTCACTCGTCAAAGAACTGGCGGCGATGGAGCAACTGGCTGTGGAGGGGGATCCGGCTGACGTCGAAGTTCAGGACAAGACCCGATTCACCTCGCGCCAGGGCGTGTTCTCCGAGCAGGAGAAGACCCGGCTGCGCGCAGAGCGGCCTCTGCCTTCCAACTGCCTACACTGCGCCTGCGCGGCCCGCAAGGACTGCCGCCTGCGGGACCTGGCCACTGAAGTGGGCATAAGGACGCCGCGTTTCGGCGTCTCTTCCGCGCAGCCTTTCAAGAAGCGCAAGCATATTACCGGAGACCTTTGGTTCGAACCTGCCAAGTGCATCCACTGCGGCCTTTGCGTCTACAAGTCCGTAGACGGATTCAGCTTCAAGGGACGCGGTTTCACTATGCAGGTGGACATACCTGAAGCAAGCTATGGAAACGTCAGTGAATCCCTTGCAGGGCTTTGCCCTACCGGGGCCCTATCTATAATCAGATGATTAAAAGGCTGCTGAAATACCTGGCCGTCGTTCTGGCCGTCGCCGGCTGCTCCAAAGGGAGCGGCTCCGGCAATATGGACTGGAACGTGTTCAGGGGCGATTCTTCCTTGAGCGGATACACAGACCAGGCACTGCCTTCCAAGCCGCAGCTGCTGTGGAGTTTCACCACGGGACCGCGTGCGGAAGGCTCTCCCGTAGTCAAGGACGGCGTCACATACTGGTTCGACCGCAGGGGCAAGATGTACGGAGTGGATTCCGATGGGGTGCAGGTATTTGAAAAAGACTTCGACACTTTCATAGAGGCGACGCCCCTCATCAGCGGGGACGTCCTTTACATAGGCACCACTGCAGGCAGCCTGCTGGCTATGAGACTTCCTGACGGATACTTGCTTTGGGAATATGAAACCGAGGGACAGATATCCGCGTCTCCCAATCTGGTGAGCTTCGCAGGCAAGGAGGCGGTGGTGGTGGGCAGCTACGACACCTGGATGTACTGCATAGACGCATCGGACGGCTCGCTTCTGAGCCGCTACGAGTCAGG
>JAGCVB010000111.1 GCA_017962585.1 Bacteroidales bacterium | reverse complement strand
GGAGTAGCGGTTGCTGCGCAGGCCGTGGCTGTCAAGGGAAACGATCTCTCCCGGCTCCACGTCGCGGACGTAGTCGGCTCCCACCAGCTCGAAAGCGCAGGTCTCGCTGCTGACCACCCATCCGTCAGAGAGGCGTCCCAGTGCCAGGGGGTGGATGCCGTATTTGTCACGCACCGCGTAGATGCGGTTCTTGGTGAGGATGACGAAGGCGAAGCCTCCCTCCATCATCGTAAGGGCGTCTATGATGCGGTGGATTCGGTCCTCGGTGCCGTCCTTCTTAATGAGGTTGGCGAGGAGTTCCGAATCTGTGTCTGTCTGAAGAATGCTGCCCATGTCTTCCAGGTAGCTGGCAATCTGGGGAGCGTTCACCAGGTTTCCCTCGCCGGCTATGGCGAAGTCACCTGACTTGTGGTGGAAGAACAGGGGCTGGACATTGTCCAGGCCGCCTTTTTCGGCATTGGCGTACTGCGTGCTTCCAATGCCAAGGTTTCCTCCGAAAGAACCCATCTTGTCCGGGGAGAAAACCTCACCCGCGAGTCCCAACCCGCGATGGTGGTAGCATTTGCCGTTCTGGTCGAAGGTGGCTATGCCGGCGCCTTCCTGACCCCTGTGCTGCAGGCCGTGGAGCCCGAAATATATTACCTGTGCGGGATTGCTTACCCCGTAAACTCCGAATACGCTCATTTCTCAAATGCTTTTTCCAACCTTTCCATAACCTGCTGGTAAGAAACCGTGACGTCGCTCATATCGTGGCGGAAACGGTCTTTGTCAAGCACCTCGCCGGTCTTCTCGTCCCAGATCCTGCAATTGTCAGGGCTGATCTCGTCAGAGAGGATGATCTTTCCGTCAGAAGTCCTGCCGCACTCCAGCTTGGCGTCCACCAGTTCCATACCGGCCTTGTGGAAGAACTCCTTGAGGACCTCGTTTGCACGGGCCGTCAGGTAATAGATGCGCTTGAGTTCGTCTTCGGTAACAATTCCCAGTGCAAGCACGTGGGTGTCATTTATCATAGGATCCTTGAGACGGTCGTTGTTGTAACGGAGTTCGAAAACGGTATTGGGGATGACCGTTCCGTTCTCCACGCCCAGCATACGGGCGGTGCTGCCTGCGAGACGGTTGCGGGCCACTACCTGCAGAGGGATGATCTCTATCTTGCGGCAGAGCTGCTCGCGGTCGTTCTCCAGGCTGATGAAATGGTTTTCTACGCCTTCTTTGGCAAGAACCTGGAAAGCCAGGGCGGAAATATGGTTGTTGCATATTCCCTTGTCCTTTATGACGGCCCTCTTTATTCCTCCGTAGGCTGTGGTGACGTCGTTGTAATGGATGAGCACGACATCAGGATCTTCGGTGGAATAGACCTTCTTCTCCTTGCCGTCATAAATCAGTTCTCTTGTTGACATAATTATTTTGTAAAGTAATACACTGCATTCTTGAATAGAGGCTGCTCAAGCTCCTCGTCTATGTTCTTGTACACGTTCTGCTCATATCGCTCAGTATGTCCCATCTTGCCCAGGATCTGTCCGTCGGGACTAATAATGCCCTCAATTGCGTAATAAGATCCGTTGGGGTTGTAAGGAGACTCCATAGTAGGCTGCTCCGTCACGGGGTTTACATACTGGAACGCCACCTGTCCGTTCTCGAAGAGTTCCTTTGCAAGCTGAGGGTTGACCACGAACTTGCCCTCGCCGTGGCTGACGGCTATGGTATGGAGGTCGCCGACTTCCATTCCGGCAAGCCAGGGAGAATTGACAGTGGCCACGCGGGTAGTCACCATCTGGGATATGTGGCGGTTTATGTCGTTGCGGAACAGCGTGGGAGAATCTGGGGTGACCATACCCAGGCGTCCGTAAGGCAGCAGGCCACTCTTTACCAGGGCCTGGAAGCCGTTGCAGATTCCCAGGATGAGTCCGCCGCGATCAAGCAGGGCGTGAATCTCGTGCGCTATCTCGCTGTTGTTAAGCACATTAGCTATGAACTTGCCGCTTCCGTCCGGCTCATCTCCTGAAGAGAAGCCTCCGCTGAGCATAAATATCTGGCACTCTGAGATGTCTTTCTTCATTGCGGCTATGGAATCCAGCACGTCCTGACCGGTAAGGTTGCGGAACACGCCGAAGCGCACGTCGGCGCCGGCCTTGCGGAAGGCCTTGGCCGAATCGTAGTCGCAGTTGGTTCCGGGGAACACGGGTATGTATACCAGCGGCTTGCCGCCCTTGAAGTCCTTGACGGGAGCGGGGCCTTTGGTCTTCTTCCTGTCACCAGGGCGGTATCCTTCAGGAGTGAGTCTCTTGAAGGAAGCCTCGGCTGTCTGGGGATAAACCTTGGAGTACTTTCCGCTCCAGGCTTCCTGCAGGCGGTCAAGCGATACCGAACTGCCGTTGACGTGAAGTTTGAAGTCTTCTCCGGAAGTTACTTCTCCCAGATATATGGCATTGGGGTAATCGAGTTCTTTCTCGGATTCGACTATGATGGATCCGAAAGAAAGGTTGAACAGGTCTTCGGGGGCTACCTTTACATTCACTCCGAAAGCGTTTCCGAAGGACATCTTTGCAAGACCCTCGGCAACTCCTCCGTATCCCACTGACCAGCCTGAAACTATGTTGCCGGTCTCGATCTGGGAGTGCACGAAGTTCCAGTTGGCTTTCAGCTGGTCCGTATCGGGCATCCTGTTTGCCAGAGGAGTATGCTTTACCAGATAAATCTTGTTACCCTCCCACTTGAATTCAGGAGAAATGACCTTGGAAGCCTTTACGGTTGTTATGCCGAATGCCACCAGGGTGGGAGGAACGCTTATGTCCTCGAAGGTTCCGCTCATGGAGTCCTTGCCTCCGATTGAAGGAAGTCCGAAGGCCACCTGCATCTTAAGGGCTCCCAGCAGCGCTGAAAGCGGCTTGCCCCAGCTGTGAGGGTCATGGGTCATACGCTCGAAGTACTCCTGGTACGAGAAGCGCATTCCTGACCAGTCTGCTCCGGCGGCCACGGCTTTGGCGCAGGCCTCTACCACTGAGTATGCGGCTCCGTGATAGGGGCTCCACTCGGCCACGTAAGGATCATAGCCAAAGGCCATTATGCTGGCGGTGTCGGTATACCCGTCGGCCGGGAGTTTCTGTACCGAAACCTGGGTTTCGGTGCTCTGAAGGACGCCTCCGAATGGCATAAGCACGGTGGAACGGCCTATGGTGGAGTCGAACATCTCTATGAGGCCCTTCTGGGAAGCCACGTTGGGGGATGACAGCACGTTGCACATCTTGTCGGAGAGGGTCTCCCCTTCCGGCTGGCGCAGGAACGGATCCTTGTCCTCCACGGCGCTAATAGCGGCCTTTGCGAAATGACGCGCACCGGCGCTGTCGATGAATTCACGGGTGATGTCGGCCACCTTGCGGCCGGCGTTGTACATACGCATACGGCCGCTGTCGGTAACGTCGGCCACGTATGTGACTTCCACGTTCTCGCTGGCGCAGAACTTCTGGAACTCCTCCCTGTCGGCTGCAGCCACAACCACGGCCATCCTCTCCTGGGATTCGCTGATTGCCAGTTCGGTGGAATTGAGTCCGCTGTACTTGGTGGGAACTCTGTCAAGGTATATGTCCAGTCCGGCTGCGAGCTCGCCTATGGCCACGCTTACGCCTCCGGCTCCGAAGTCGTTGGATTTCTTAATCAGGCGAGTCACCTCAGGCCTGCGGAAAAGCCTCTGGAGCTTGCGCTCCTCAGGGGCGTTTCCTTTCTGGACCTCGCTGCCGCAAGACTCCAGGGAGGCCTCGGTGTGCTCCTTGGACGATCCGGTGGCACCGCCTATGCCGTCCCTTCCGGTACGTCCGCCCAGAAGCAGGATCACGTCGCCGGGGGCGGGGCTCTCGCGGCGGACGTTGTCCGCCTTCACAGCTCCCACCACGGCGCCTATCTCCAGGCGCTTGGCAACGTAGCCGGGATGGTATATCTCACGCACGTGAGTGGTGGCAAGGCCTATCTGGTTTCCATAGCTGGAATAACCCTGAGCGGCCTTGCGGGAAATGACTTTCTGAGGGAGTTTTCCGGGAATGGTCTCGGATACGGGCTTGCAGATGTCTCCGGCTCCCGTAACTCGCATTGCCTGATATACGTAGGCGCGGCCGGAAAGCGGGTCCCTGATGGCTCCGCCGAGGCAGGTTGCAGCGCCTCCGAAAGGCTCTATCTCAGTAGGATGGTTGTGAGTCTCGTTCTTGAACATCAGCAGCCAGCGCTCCTGCTGTCCGTCCACGTCCACGTTGACGTAGATGCTGCAGGCGTTGTTCTCCTCGCTCTGCTCCATATCGTTCAGGAGGCCCTTGGAGCGTAGATAACGCGCTCCTATGGTGGCAAGTTCCATCAGGCAGAGGCTCTTGCCTTCGCGGCCCAGTTGGCGGCGTATGTCGTGGAAGCGTCCCAGCTCTGACTCCAGTTCCTCCTTCATAAAGGAATCGTCAACCGTGATTTCCGTAAGTTCGGAAGTGAAGGTGGTATGGCGGCAATGGTCGCTCCAGTATGTATCCAGTATCCTGAGTTCAGTCTCGGTGGGGTTGCGGCCTTCCTTGGAGAAGTAATTAACGACCTCGCGAAGGTCGTCGGAATTCATTGCCAGGCCCCAGTCGGAGCAGAATCTGTGGAACTCCGACTCCGGCATATCCGTAAAGCCGTCCAGGACTGCTATGGGCTTTACTTCGGCCTTGTCCTGCAGATTCAGTTTGGAAAGGTCCTTCTCGCGGGATTCCACCGCGTTTATATAATAATGCTTTACTGCCTTGAGGTCCGCCTCGGACATGTCGTCGTCGAAGACCAGCAGGCGGGAACTGCGTATCTGCACGTCAGCTTCCGGCTCTATCAGGTGGACGCAGTCCACTGCGGAAGACGCCCTCTGGTCGAACTGCCCCGGAATGTACTCCACCGCAAGGTACTTGCGGCCTTCCAGGGGGAAGGAATCCATCACGGTGTCAGTGACCGTCTCTCCGAACACTGTGTAGCGGCATTTGTCCAGCAGGTCGGCGGAGAATCCGCCCAGGTCATAGACGTTCAGGAGACGAAGTGCGCGTATCTTAAGGCCAAGGTTCTCGTTAAGTTCGCTCTGAAGGCTCAGAGCCTCTACCCTGAATCCTTTCTTTTTCTCGACGAAGATTCGGTTGGTATTGTTGTTCATCGGAACGTATTAAATGACTGTACGCATTATGGTGTCGGCCTGCTGCTTGCGGAAGTTCTCCAGGGCGGCGGCAAGGTTGGGATTGGAGATTGCGAGTATGGACACTGCCAGCAGGGCGGCATTCTTGGCTCCATTGACTGAAACCGTGGCTACCGGAACTCCTGACGGCATCTGCACCATTGAGAGGAGAGCGTCCATTCCGCCGAAGGCTTTTCCGCTGATGGGGACTCCTATAACGGGGAGGGTTGTCATAGAGGCGGTCACTCCCGGGAGATGGGCGGCGCCGCCGGCTCCGGCGATGATAAGGTCGAGGCCGCGCTCGCGGGCGCTGGAAGCATACTCTGCAAGTAGTGAAGGAGCGCGGTGGGCGCTGATCACCTTCTTCTCATAAGGGACACGGAAACGGTCGAGAACGTCGAAAGCAGCCGACATGACCTCCAGATCACTTGTCGACCCCATTATAACTCCAACTTTCATAATTTTAAACTACTATAATTAACAAATATGCCCGGCCGGTTGACAGGCCAGGTATGACGATACGTACAGGTAGGGAAACGTTTCCGGAGAGGTTCCGGAAGATAGGGAATTCTTGAATTTACTTATGTAAAAGAGTTCCATCAACATTGTTCCTTTGCAAGGGACAAAGTTACAATCCAGGAACCAAAAAAAGAAAAAAAATTTGCAGTATTTTGGGAAATATATAACTTTGCAGAAACAAGAAACAATGGGACAGATTTCAAG
>JAGCVB010000110.1 GCA_017962585.1 Bacteroidales bacterium | reverse complement strand
GGCTCCAATACCAAGTATACCGCTACGCTTGAGTTCATTTCTTCTCACGATCCTTCAGTGATCAACCAGGGAGACAATGACTATTATTCCAGCAATCCGGAATATGCGGCTCCTGCAATGCCTGCAATGAATCCCGGGGAGCGTCCCGCCCTCCGGAATATGGCCGCAAGGTTCGGCCGCCAGGTCAAATACACCGAGGCGGTAGTTCCTCATACCAAGGATCTCGGCACTGTCCGGAAGTCGTTCCAGGTGCTTATTCCCGAAAATTCCATCTGTGTTCTGAAACTTACCCCCATTGAATAATATGAAAACATACATCAGAATCGTAGTTGCCGTATTCTTGGCAATGACATTTGCCTCGTGCAATAGGACAGTCAGCAATCTCAGTCCCGTCCTTACCATAGAAGGAGGGCAGGTCCAGGGCGTAGCAGCCGACCTGGAGGGTGTTTACGTGTACAGGGGAATCCCCTATGCCGCGCCTCCAATCGGAGACCTCCGCTGGAAAGAGCCCCAGCCTGTAAAACCCTGGCAAGGAGTTCTGAAGGCTGACGAATTCGGCCATCCCAGTTATCAGGCAGTTCATTACCCTGGCAACTATTTCACCGAATGGGGATATGGAGAAGAGAAACAGTGCAGTGAGGACTGCCTGTACCTTAACGTCTGGACCAAGTATCCGGGGCAGGTAGACCGCAAGGCTCCGGTTGCAGTCTGGATTCACGGAGGCGGCTACCGCGAAGGCTGGGGCTCGGAGCCCGAGTTCGACGCGCAGGAGTGGGCGGCCAGGGACGTTGTCCTGGTATCCATCAACTATCGTCTGGGCATATTCGGATTCATGGCTCATCCTGAACTTTCTGCAGAAAGCCCGTACGGAGTGTCAGGAAACTACGGCATCCTGGACCAGATTGAGTCCCTGAAGTGGGTAAAGAAGAACATAGCCCAGTTCGGAGGCGATCCAGACAATGTGATGATATTCGGTCAGAGCGCTGGAGGCGGAAGCGTCAGGACTCTCTGCGCATCACCTCTTGCAAAGCCGTATTTCCATAAGGCAGTTATTATGAGTGCCAATGGACTCAACGTGGTAAAGGACCAGCAGTTCACGCTGGCTGCAGGCCCTGCTGTGCCTCCTTCCATGATAAAGATGATGTTCGGCGGCCAGACCCTTGCCGAGGCGGAGGCCGAAGCCAAGGCCGTTATGGACTGGGCCGGCCTCAAGAGCCTTCAGCAGTTGCGTTCGGCCGCTACCGAGACCATCCACGCAGCCAGCACCCTCTACACCCAGGCCACCGGAAACCCTGGCATAACCATTACCCCTATTATCGACGGCCACGTTTCGGTAGAAGTGTTTGACGAAGCCGCCGCTGACGGCTCTCTCGCAGACGTCCCGTATATGATAGGCTACACTATGAACGATATGGCCGATATGTCCGTGGGAATTGCAGCGTTCTGCGCAAACAGGCAGGAGAGGGGAGCCAAGGCTTGGGCCTATGAGTTCGCACGTCCTCTTCCGGACGACGGCAGCCACCCGGAGGACAGACTCAAGGGAGCATTCCACTCATCCGACCTTTGGTTCGTATTCAAGTCTCTCCAGCACTGCTGGCGCCCCTGGACACAGGGAGACTGGGACCTCTCCGAAAAGATGATCACCGCCTGGACCAATTTTGCAAAGTACAGCGATCCAAACGGTCCCGACGGAGGCGAATGGACTCCCTGCACCAAGGAGAACGATAATTTCATGCTCTTCAAACTGGATTCGTCCGACGCGGAGGCTTCCGAGATGGGACAGCCCATCAATTAGTCAGGACTTCGACATCATCATAATAAATCCGTGTGCCGGAAGTAATGCGGCTGCACTCCAGACGGAGAAGTTTATGATGCGACGGCTCGCATTGTATGGTCTGCCAGATGGGATTGTTGACTATGTTCGAGAATTCTCCCTTTGCAAGTACTGTCCACGTCCTGTCAGGATTGAGCCCCAAAAGGGTATAGTCCAGCGGCATTCCGTCTTTGCTGAGCTGTGAAGGGAGGAACCGGAGACCCTTTACGGTACGGGTTTCGCCAAGGTCTATGAACATCGCATCTACAGGTCCGCCGGGATTGTTGAAGAAGATATTGTATTTTGAAGAAATCTTTTCACCGTTGGCCGGGTCTTCCTGATCTATTTCAGGAGCTAGATACAGGCTCACTTCGTTCAGGGTCGGGGATGCCTTGGCGTCCAGGATGTTTATCCGGACGGCCGTGGCTGTCGTGTTTTCAAAACAGAGGATGCGTTTGCGGCCTATGGTTGTCATAGAGCGCTCAGGCTCTTCTGAAATGCAGTCAGACAGTGGCAGCCATGAGCCGTCCACACAGGCTTCTACCGAGAAACGGCGGACGCGCTGCCCAAGTGAGAGATGTTCTTTAAGCATCAGGCGGTTGAAAGTCACAGGTTTGCCGAAGTCCAGCGTAAGGCTGGCCTGGCATACGCCGTCGTCTGTCGCCCAGTATGTGCCGGACTTGCCGTCCAGCACATTTGAAGCGGCAAAACGCTTGCTCCCTCCCCGGACATTGGTTGCGGCAGCCTTGGCGCCAGTAGAAAGGTCTTCATCGAAAACCTCCTTTATCATCTGGTAGAAAGCCACTCCTCGGAGACTGTCTTCCTTTGCTATAAGGCCGTCTTTATTTATGGGGAAGTTAAGGAGCAGGGTGCTATTGCGGCCGACGCTCTTATAGTATGTCTCCATAAGGCGGGAGAGACTCTTTACGTGGCCGTTCTCGGAGTCGTGATAGAACCAGCCCGGGCGTATGGAGGTGTTGGTTTCTCCCGGGACGAAGGAATCTCCGTCTTCCAGGCCGTAATGAAGCATATCGTACGGAACATCGCCGTCGTGGTTGAGCAGGCTCCAGTTTGTCTCACCGATGAATCCGGCCTCGGTCCCTACCCAGCGGAGGTCGCCGCGGTCGCCGCCGTCGTTCCAGATGACGCAGTCGGGCTGAAGCTCGTGTATCATTCTGAAAGTCTCAGGCCACTGGTAATATGTAGTCCTGTCAATCCGGCGCACTTCGTCGGCCCCTCCATACCATCCGCTTCCTCCGTTGGCTCCGTCGAACCAGGCTTCGAAAATATCGCCGTAGTTGGTCAGAAGCTCTCTCAACTGATTCCTGAAATACTCCACATACTCGGGTTTCCCGTAGTCGGGATGGTTGCGGTCCCAGGGAGAGAGATATACGGCAAAGCGCAGACCTTCCTCCCGGCATGCTTCAGCAAGTTCGCGAACCACGTCTCCCTTGCCGTTTTTCCAGGGCGTATTCTTTACGGAATATTCCGTGTAGGCGGACGGCCACATACAGAACCCGCAATGATGCTTGGCAGTGAAAATAATGCCTTTCATTCCGGCCGCCTTGCAGGTACGGGCCCATTGCCTGGCATCCAAGCTTGAGGGATTGAAAAGAGATAGGTCTTCATTCCCATATCCCCATTCCTGGTCAGTATATGTATTGAGGGAATAATGTATGAAAGCGTACATCTCCATATCTTGCAGAGTTGTCTGCTGCGCAGAGGGAAGAGGACCGATGGGATCCGGGGCGCTTACCTTTGAACAGGAGGCCAGTGCAATCAAGCAGGCCAGACAAAAGAACTTGCGGTTTTTCATACTTTAAAGATAGGAAAAAAGTATATTTGTGAAGAAAGATTCTCTATATGAAATTCAGGTATGTCATAAAGATAGTCTTGATTCTGCTATTCTTACTGCTGGGATTTGTAGTCTTTTGCAATTTAAGCATCAGCCGGTATGCCAAATCCAAGCTGTACGACAGCGTGGATGAGATCCCGTACAGACGGGCGGCCCTGGTGCTCGGGACCTCACCCAGGGGCAGGAATGGGGGGCCCAACAGGTTCTATATGGCCAGGATAAACGCCTGCGTAGAACTTTACGAAGCTAATAAGGTAGACAGGATAATAGTGAGCGGAGACAACCGACATACAAACTACAATGAGCCCGAGGCTATGCGCCGCTCACTGGTAGAAAGGGGAATCCCTGACGAGGTCATTTTCCTGGATTATGCCGGGTTCAGGACTTTCGATTCCGTTGTAAGGGCGCACGAAGTGTTCCGCCAGCCCAATTTCATTGTCGTCAGCCAGAAATTCCATAACGAAAGAGCTGTGTTCATAGCCGGGAAAAAGGGGATAGAGGCCTTTGGATACAATGCCGAGGACGTAGGCTTCAATTACGGCCTGATGACGTATATACGTGAATGCTTTGCCCGCTGCAAAGTCTATATAGACCTGCTTACCGGCAAGCAGCCCCATTTCCTGGGCGATCCTGTGGATGTAGGATAGGTTTACTCAGTTTCGCACTCCATTTCTATGAGCCAGGCCGGGCGGCATACGCGCGCTTCCAGCAGGACGCGCGGAACCGCAGGAAAGCGTTTCTGCATATATGCGTCCACCGTCTCATATTCTGAAATGTCCCTGAGGTAGATGATGAAGTATGGCACTTGCTCCAGGGAAGATCCGCCCTCTGACAGCAGCTGCCCTATGTTCTCCAACAGACGGTCCGTCTGGGCTGTGATGTCGCCCGGATAGAGTACCTGGCCGTATTTGTCTATGCTGGCGGTTCCGCTTATGTATATATGTCCGTCACTTAGCTTTACGCCACGTTCGAAGGCGACACCGTAATCGTGGGTGGGGCTCAGGTGGGAGAGGGCCTTCAGATAGGTCTTGTCCTGCTCTATCAGTTGCGGATATGTCAGGAAATCCATCGCTACCACCGCGTTCCGGCATTCGGTGGCGCCGCCTATGCCGGTGGATGCTATGTAATGGGTGTAGTGACTGAGGCCTTCCAGCACAAATACGTCGTTACGGGCCTTGACCACGCCTGCGTAGTTGGAGTCTATGTCCCGCACGTATATCCAGGTGCGGGCGCAGTGCGTTTTAAGTTCCAGCCCCATAGGGCGGATTATATCCAGATACTTGTCGAACAGAAACCGCGCCTGGGCGTAGGAATCGAGGCCTTGCGCCTCGTCCTCGGAAAGGCGGAGGCTGTGGAACAGCCACGACGGCTTATCTGATGAGGTCTGTACCAGCGCGGTTATGCGGCTGCGGTCCAGTGGAGGCTGCTCCACTATGGAGACGGCCGGAGCCTGGCCCTCGCCGCCGGCTGGCGCCGGCCACAGGCAACTCTCCAGCGCCTTATTCAAGGCTTCAGCCTGGTTCTGGGCATCGCTTATGAAAAAACGCGCCAAAACTGCCCTCCTGCCCTGCGAGGCTTCCTCCTTGAGGAAAGCCTGCATTTCGGAGAACAGGGAAGAAAGAGCTTCCGAGAAAGTTCCGCCGCATCTTGGGCGGATGAAGGCGAAGTTGTTTTTCACAGTTTTAATTGTTCCCTCCGAGGAGTTCCTTGACTACGGTGGAAATGGTGCGGCCGTCCGAAAGGCCGGCGAGCGCCTTGTTGGCTGCGCCCATAACTTTTCCCATCTCCTTTATGGAAGTAGCCCCCACCTGGCTTATGATTTCCTGGACTTTGGCCTTGACCTCTTCAAGTGAAAGCTGCTTGGGAAGGTATTTTTCAAGGATGGCGGCCTCTGCAAGCTCGTTGTCGGCCAGTTCTTGTCTGCCCGCAGCCACATACTGTTCAGCAGCCTCTTTACGCTGTTTGACCAGTTTGCGGATCATATTCAGGACGTCTCCGTCGGTGACTTCCTTGGAGCCTCCCTCGCTGGTCTTGAAAAGGAGTATCTGGCCCTTTATTGCACGGGTGGCGTTCATAGCCACTGTGTCCTTGGCTTTCATCGCCTGCTTTATGTCTTCCTGGACTTGCTGTTCGAGTGTCATGGGGTTATTGTTTTTATGTAGGATACAAATATAACCAATATCTGTTTTTTTCACTAAATTTACTGAACGAAGGAAACCTAAGATGTCAGGAACTGTTCTGAAATATGACCTGGGTGCCGGTGTGGAGGCGTTTTCTACCCGCAGGGACTCCGAGTTGCCCTATCCCGTCATACAGGGCCATCAGGTTCACGGCTGCAAAGTTGCCGTGGTGGACCGTCCAGACCTGACACGCCAGGAACTGGAGGGGTACGATGCCTTCATCACCAATCTTCCCGGGGTGGCTGTAGGCGTGCGTACGGCAGACTGCGTTCCGGTTCTGCTGTACGATCCTGTCAGAAGGGTAATTGCAGCCGTACACGCAGGATGGAAGGGGACGGTGCTCCGCATATCACAGAAGGCATTGGAGGTGATGGCAGTGAAATTCGGCACTGCTTCTGCAGATGTCAAGGCCGTGATAGGCCCGGCAATCGGGCCGGACAGTTTCCAGGTAGGCCTTGAAGTGGCCGAAAAGTTCAAGGAAGCGGGCTTTCCTATGGATGACATATGGTCGTTCCAGGGTGCCGGAGACGGCAGCCCTATGTCAGGTGGCCATCACATAGATTTGTTCAAGGCAAACCGCTGGTTGCTGGAGCAGGCGGGAGTCCTGGCAGAAAACATACAAGTATTTGATATAGATACATTTACTGATCAGTCTTTCTTTTCTGCAAGGCGGGAAGGGCCCCAGTGCGGAAGGAATATAAATGCTATCAAATTATTAAAATAACCTTTTTTGCACGCTTATTGTAGCCTTATCAAACAGAAACTAATTTTATTTCTAAACTAATATGAAAAGGTTTTTCAGTACAATTCTTATCGCAGTATTTGCTGCGTTCGCATTCAACTCCTGCGAATCATTGGATCCTGAGAAAGATTACTCAGGCACCATCTATGGTTTCTGGGTAGTAGATAAGTTGGAAGTTGACGCATCCTTGACCATCAACGGTCACACTACTTCCACCACTTCCACTACCGATTTCACCAAAGAATATTGCCGTCTGAATCTCGATCCATCTCACATCGCCACTCTTTGGTATAATCTGGAATTCCCGGATACAGAGGCCTTTTCCTATGATGAATCAACCAAGAGAATTGAATTCAAGAAAGGACTCGATAAGGGCGACGACGGAAAGGCAATCGTACTCCTTGGTATTTATGACGTAGAACTGAACGGTGACCAGATGATCTTCCGTCAGCCGGAGTCAGCAATCACCATCGGAAATTCGGGCGCTTCCAATAGGAATACTTACTATTTCCACCGCGCTCCTAAGAGCGAGAAACCGAAAGATACTGCACAGCAATAGCCTTTAATCCTGCCTGACAACGCGTACAGGCAGATTGGCGTCGTGCAGATCAGAGCGGTTGACTATCACAAGGAGGATGGGTTGCACTGAGAAGGTTGTCTTCTCGCCCAGGTCCTCACGGTAAGTGAAAGTCAATCCGCTCTTTTCTTGTATCAGGGACTGAGGGTAAAGTTCCGTCACTATGTCGGTAACAGGACGGACTACCGGAATGACGAACTGTTTTTCAAAGTCTATGAGTGTAGGCTGTCCGTTGGGCCCCATCACTGCGGCCATACCAAAGTATTTGAGCAGTTCTTCCTGGGATGTAATCTTTGACGGAATGCTGTCATCCGCTACGTCGTTGCGTTTGAAATAATTGCGTGCAACCTGATACGGCACGCTGGCGGGTTTGTAATCAGTAATCTTTCCCTTTTCCATCTTTACGCAGGTTGTGGCGGGGATGCCCATGTCAGTGTAAGAAACCCTGTACCAACCTTCTCCCATAGGTTCTATGCTCTCCAGTTCAGAGTCCCTT
>JAGCVB010000015.1 GCA_017962585.1 Bacteroidales bacterium | reverse complement strand
AGAGGTTATGAGCCTTATGACCCTGCTGCTCCTGTCGGTTGTCTTGTCGGAACTGTTCATTGCCTCGAGCCTTATTCCGCGGGCCTTGATCACGGAGCCTGCGGCCACCTGGCCCGTCAGGGCCTCTACCTGCTGGCTCAGCGCCTCGTTCTCGCGCCTGCTGCTTGCAGCCTCCTGGCGGGCAGCGGCGGCCTCGGCCGTCAGCTGGTGGTTGAGGGTGTTGAGCGAGTCTATCTGAACTATATAGTTACGCATTATGGACCTGAGGGTACCCAGTTCTTTCTCGTACTGGCGCATCTTGGCCCTGTTGGTAGCCTCGGTCTGCTGGATTCTCTCTACAAGTTGGGCGACCTCTTCGCGGGAAGAGTCCAACTGGACGTTGATGTTCTCATAGTCTGAGGAAAGGTTCTCATAGTCTCCCTGCAAGGCAATGATCTGCTCTGTCAGTTCTTCTTTCTCTATGTTGAGGTCCTTGACAAGAGATGCCTTGGAAAGCCATATATAGGCCAGGGCCGCTCCAAGGGCGACGCACAGGGCTATAAGGGCGATCATCACGGTTTTTGCTGTGTTGGAGCCGGTTTTCTTTTCTTTCTCCAGGCGGTCAAGCCTCTCTAGCGGATCTTCTTTCATTGCTGTTGGTTTTTAATACACTGCGAATTTAGCAAAATTCGTACACTTCCACTATCTTTGTATATATGAAATACATAATTAGAGCACTCAAATACTTCGTTTACATCTCCCTGATAGTAACCGTCATACTTTGCGTACTGGTCGCTCTCAAGCTGGTGAGCCCCGACATAAACATAATGTTCAGGAACGGGTGGAAATCAGTTGGCTTCATAGCCCTTATGTTCCTTGCAGTATCAGCCCTGTATCCCAGATTCGGGTACGTAAAGCGCGGTGTCAGGATACTCGGAGAGTACTCACAGATACGCGACGGAATTGTCAGTTACATGGAAGACCACGGCTACCAGCTGGAGACTGAGGAAGGCGAGAATATGACATTCAGGCTCCGCAACAAGTTCTACCGCGCCACCAGGACTTGGGAAGACAGGGTAACCCTTACAAGGGAAATGGCCGGATTCTATATGGAAGGCATTTCCAAGGACGTGGCCAGACTGGCTTCAGGGCTGGAATTCAAATTTCGGAATCCCGAAACTTAGCCGCTGCTGCACACAAAGCCTCATAGAAATCGGCTCCGAACAACTCTGAAAGGGGTTCACGCAAGAATTCATAGACGTGGATCCCTTCTTTCTGTCCCTTCAGGACGGCAGCCTTGCAAATGTCCCAACGGTGGTAATTCAGGGCCAGGCCGCCGCTGCTGAGCTTGGTGACCCTCACAGGGTAGAGCCAGCACGAGCGCGGCTTGCGCATCGCGCACTCCCCCTTGAAGAAGCATTTCTCTATAGCGCAGAGGCGGTTTCCCTCAGAATCAGTGAACGAATACGCACACTCTCCTCCCCGTGACACCGTGGTGACGAGGTCTCCCTCGATGTCCACCTCGAAGAAACCCTTGGCGTCCACCGCCGCGTGACCCTCGTCAGGCATATACTTGCCGAATGCGGGATACTCGTCCTCCAGCATCTGCAACTCCTCTTCCTCCAGCGGGGCGCCGAATTCGCCGGCTATGCAGCATTCGCCCTTGCAAACAGGATAGTCGCAGCAGAAGAACTCTGTTATGACCTCTTCTGAGACAAGTATGTCCCCTATCTGGAAAATGACGCCGTAATCCCTCTCCGCACTCATCTCTGGATATACTCTACCCTGCTGGCCTCGACTATGGCCTGAAGGATGTCGGACACCTGTTCGGGACTTATCTTCTCCAGGCGGGACTGATAATTGGTAAGGAAGTCCTTGCGGCCGCAGTACCTGCCTATGGCAAAGTCGGCCTTGGCAAGGTTGTCAGACATCTCTTCCGAGATGACGCCTACGAGCTGAGACCTGTAAGTCCTGATGTCGTCCTTGTCATACTCTTCCTCGGCGCAGTTTTGAATTGTGCTCCAGATATTCTGGATGTCAGAACTGGAGGACAGTCCATCCACGGTAACCAGGAGCGAATACCTTTCATAAGGATACACCTCGAAACTGGAAGCCAGAGATACTGCGTTGCCCTTATAAACCTTGCGCACCGCATTCTGGATTATGATTTCGGCAAGGCGCAGGGAAAGGTAGCTCTCTGCGCTCAATGAAAGGAACATGGACATGGCGCAGCAGATCTCAGGCGCTCCCTGCGCAAAGTAAGTGGCAGTACCCGTCCTCTGCTGATACTGCAGATGCGGGAAGATCGCATACTTGCTGTTGGTCTGGAAGGCGCCCAGATACTTGTTGAGCACCGTCTGCACCTGAACCTCGCTCAAACTGGAGGTAAGAACTATGATACCGTCGTCAATATTCGAGAACCTGTCCGTGAAACACTGGTCAAGGGCCCTTTGCATAAGGTCCTTTGACAGTTCCACGTCATATTTATAAGGAGTATAGACGAAGTCCGGACGGAAGAGGCTGTCGATGACGGCTTCCTTCGAAGTGCTGCGGGGCTGCGCGCAGAAAAACTCGTAAGCCGCCGGGTCGGCCTTAGCGCTGCCTGTCACGGCAACCAGCGCCTGTACAAGGAGTTCAAGGCTGTTGGAAGGAGCGTATCCGTTTATGGACATATCCATCAAAGTTACGTCCGCCTTCATACTTATCCCGTTGAGGGCCAGCATGTTGCGGAAAGCGGAGCCGTTCATTCCCCTGACTTTGAAAAGGGGCAGCAGGTCTTCTACATAGGCTCCCTGGCCATAATCCAGACCATCTATGCTGCTATAGCCTCCGCGTGTCATCAGAGTATATGCTATGTCCTTTACTTTCTTGTCCTGCTTGTAGATGACCCTTATTCCGTTGGAGAACATCCACAGTTTTCCGCCGGTCACGGGCTCGTCGGAATTGGAGGTCACCTTTACCTTCCTGGGCAGGTCGGGGACAAGTCCGGAAGATGCGGAATAGTCCAGGTTGATCTTTGCCGCAGAAGTAGCTGCGGTCCTTTCAGTATATTTTGCCCTGAGGTAATCGTTGAAGAGGGGCAGTTCGTCCGCTGGCTGCATGTTGCGGGAGTCGAAGAATGCAGCAATTGCCCTCTGGCCTGCATCTTTACTGTGACGCATCTCAATGAGCACGAGATTCCTGCTTGCGATGAAGTCCCTTGCAGTTACGCCGTTGACTTTCATGTCGGCGTTGACATCGCTTGCTATGGACGCCATATCGCCTTTCTGACGCAGGTACAACTGCTCTGATTTGAAGTCCTCGAGGAGCTGGGCCTGGGTGTCATACATCTGGGAAACCATCTGTGAAACAGACAGTTCCTGAGCTGAGGCGCTCAAAAAAACAAAGAGAGAAGCAAAAAATAAAACTACTTTGGACAGTTTTAGCATAAGATTTGCGTTAGCATTGGCAAAAATAACACAATTTTACTATTTTTGTTAACGGCGATTTTAACTACAACTATTATACTATCATGAAGAAACTTTTACTTTCAATCGCAGCAATTTTGCTTTCAGCCGGTTTGATTTCTGCGCAGGAGGCAAGCCTTCAGCAAGCTACTGAGTTGTTCAACAACGGAGCAAAGGCATTCAGCTCCAATGACAAAACCTCAGCACTTGATTATTTCCAGAAAGCTTATGACATGGCCAAGGCACTTGGAGATGAAGGTGCAGAGATTTTAAAGAACTGCTCTGACAACATTCCTAAACTTTACAATTCCCTGGCAACCGACCTTATTAAGGAAACTAAATATGACGAGGCTATCGCTCAGCTTGAAAAGGCTGTAGCCGCAGCAAAGGAATTCGGAGTTGACGATGCCCTTGCAAACGCCCAGAAGCTCATACCTCAGGCTCAGTTGCTCAAAGGAAACGCACTTCTCACGGCAAAGGACTATGAGGGAGCAGCCGAAGTTTACAAGGCAATCACCGACGCAGACCCCGCCAACGGAATGGCAGCCCTCCGTCTCGGAATGGCCCTCAACCAGCTTGGAAAGACCGACGAGGCAATCGCAGCCCTCAAGTCAGCTGCTGAGAACGGACAGGCTGAAAACGCCAACAAGCAGCTCGGCTCCGTACTTCTCAAGGAGGCTTCCAACTTCCTTCGCGACAAAGACTATCAGAAGGCATTCGACGCAGCAGTAGAGTCAGCCGGATACGCCGAGAGCGCAAACGCTTTCAAGATTGCAGGAACCGCAGCCAACAGCCTTTCAAAGAAGGCAGAGGCCATCGAGTACCTCGGCAAGTATCTCGAGCTCTCACCTAACGCATCTGACGCCGCCCAGATCAAGGCCGTCATCGACGCACTCAAGAAGTAAATGAAGCATCTTGAACTTCTCGCCCCCGCGAGAAATACAGACATCGGCATTGCAGCCATAGACTGCGGTGCCGATGCCGTATATATCGGGGGCCCCGGTTTCGGCGCGCGGAAGGACGCAGGCAATCCCCTCTCGGAGATAGAACGCCTGTGCTCCTATGCGCACATATACGGGGCCAGGATCTTCCTGACGGTGAACGTCACCCTGGAAGACTCCCAGATGGAAGAAGTTCACAACCTGATGCTTCAGGCGCAGCAGGCGGGAGTGGACGCGTTCATAGTGCGCGACCCCGTCATCAATACCTGGGACGACATCACCGTCCCCCTTCACGCTTCCACGCAGTGCTCTATGCGTGATGCGGCCAAAGCCAGGGAATACGCCTCCCTGGGCTTCTCCAGGTTGATTCTGGAAAGGCAGCTGTCGCTGGATCAGATACGGGAAATGGCCGCCAGCGCTCCTGGCTGCGAACTGGAGTTCTTCGTCCACGGAGCCTTATGTACGGGTTACAGCGGAGACTGCTACCTGTCTGAAGCTCTAAGCGGAAGAAGCGCCAACAAAGGAGAATGCATACAGGCCTGCAGGTCACTGTACGACCTGGTGGACAGCAATGGCAACGTCCTTGTCAGGAACAAAGCGCTGCTGTCCCTGAGGGATTTCAACCTGCTTTCCAGGATGGAAGACCTGGCCGAAGCAGGCGTCAGTTCGTTCAAGATAGAGGGACGCCTGAAGAACGTCTCCTATGTCAAGAACGTTGTCCGCGAGTACAGCATCGCCCTTGACAACCTCATAGAAAAACACCCGGACAGATATGCCAGAGCCTCTTTCGGAAAGGTTATCGGAGGCTTTGTCCCTGACAGCAACAAGACTTTCAACAGGGGATATACCCAGCTTTACCTCGACGGCAAACGCGGCAGATGGGCATCGATGGAAGCTCCCAAATCTATGGGAGAATGCATAGGGAAAGTCCTCTCCGTACGCCCTGCCGGCAAATACGACATACTCATCAGCGTCAAGCCCCTGAAGGGAGTGTCCTCCCTCAACAACGGAGACGGATTCTGCTTTGTGGACGGACACCAGATAACCGGTTTCAGGGGAGACGTCTGCAAAGGGTTCGAAATCCAGTGCAAGTCAGTACAGGGTCTCAAGCCCGGCGCAACCATCTACCGTAACATCAACGCCGCCTTTGAAAAAGAACTGCAGAACAATATGGGCAGCAGGCTCATCCCGGCGGGCATCTCACTGAAGATAAATGGTGACGAGGCTGATGGATACTCCTTGGAAGCCACCGCTACCAGTCAGGACGGCAGGACCGTCTGCACCACCCTGGATGCCCAGGTGCCTGCGGCACAGAACAAGGCACGCATGGAGGCGATGATCCAAAGCCAGTTTTCCAAGACGCTGCCGCACTATTTATTATCACCAGACGAAATACTAAACCAAACTAAGGATGGCAGCATCCCGCTTCTCAGCGCTTCTGCCCTCAACGGCATCTGTCGGAAACTGGCTTCGGACCTGGACGCCCTGCCTTGCGGCAAAGTCCCGATTCACAAGGCTGCCCGCCCCCAGGGGCCGGTTCAGAAAGAAGAGGCCGCTCCCGTAAACGGAGAGCTTATGCGGAGCAAATACTGCATCCGCTACGAACTGGGCATCTGCCCTGTCCGCCATGGCGCCCCGGAAAGCGGGCCGCTGTTCCTTCTGAACAACGGCCGCCGCTTCGCCCTCGGCTTCGACTGTAAAAACTGCGAAATGACAGTTAAACGGAGTGCCGGTTAGGGGTGGAAAGCGCTTTCGGCGTCAAGCCTGCATTTGTGGCGCTTTCCACCCCTAACCGGCACTCCGGAGATTTAAATCAATTCCAAAGTCAATTCCACGTCTCCGAAGTGCTGGACCTTGCCACTGTTGTTCTGAATGTAGCGCCTTGAAAGGCTGCCTCTCCAGACTATGTCATCCCGGCTTTTAATAGGCAATTCTATCTCTACGCCGTAAGTCTTCGACTTAATCTTTACCGTGGCGTCAACCTTCCAGGAAGTGACGGTGCCTCCGTCGTCCTCGCTTATCATAAAGGCTATGTCCTCCATCTGGTCTGTCCATTCCGAAGCCAGGAGCACATTGAACGGGATTCTCTGGCCCAGTTGGCGGCGTTTCACCACAACCATGAAGTCCGTGATGGTAGGGACATAATTGCGGAGTTCGTCCTCGCTCTTGGCCTTGAAATTCTCTACCAGGCCGCATTTCACGAAAAACTCCGAAGCCCCGAGGAACCAGGAATCGTAATTTCGCTTCATTTTGAAATCCTTTATTTTAAGGGCTTTGGATTCAGGCTCGTCCTCGGCCTCAGCCTTGGTCCCTATGTAAATGCCTCCGCCCTGACCCCATTCCGGGTTCTGCTTCAGGAGCATCTCATAAGACGTGTATGAACTGTCGTCATTGACGTTGACTACCCAGACAGGGCGTTCCCTAGCCACCGCCTCCGAAACCTCAACTTCCCGGCCGTCAAGGGTATAGCCTATATTGGACTCGGCATTAGTTCCCGGGTTGAAGGTTATCACAGGCTCTTCCCGGCCATTCCAGCTGTCTGAGAACGGCCAGTATATCTGGATGTCCGAGTCTATCAAGTCCCGGATGTATTCTTCCACCGCGGCGGGATCTTCTTCCCCTGCCTTGGTCTGACTCTTTTCTGACAGATATTGCCTTATCAGATCTCTCATGGGCTGCCTGAACTCCTGACCGGACTTTGTTCCCGCCGCCTGGTCTCCCACTCCGCTGCCGGGAGAGTCAAACAAGTCTTTCATCGTGTACTCCTCGTCATATCCGTTCTCTGACGAGGCCATTACCGCAGAATGGACTTCATCCATCTGCTCCCTGCCCAGCGGAAGAGAGCTGAGCATCAGCGCCACCTCCTGCAGGGAGGCGGCGCCTTGCGATGCGTCAACACTCTGCTCGTCCAGCGTCCTGTCACAGGAGACCGCCAGCAGGATTGCTGCCAAAGGCAGTGTAATAAGTGAAGTTTTCATAGAATAATGGTTAAGTATTACAGTTGCAAAGTGAACGAAAAAAAGCCGTGTACAGAAAATATACACGACTAATTGTCCCAAAATGGCATCTACAGGCCTCCAGGGCCTTTATTTGTAATACAGGACGAAACGGTTTTTATAAAAATAGTCCTTCAGGACCTCCGTTCCGGAGAATCCGGCGTTTCGGAAGACCTCCTTGGTCTCGTCAGCCAACTGGGCGTTTATCTCCGTCAAAGCCTTGCCCTCAGGATTCAGGAAGCGCTCTGACCACTTGGCAATTGCCCTGTAGTAGAGCATAGGGTCTTCCTGTGGAACAAACAATGCGCCTTCCGGCTCGTAACCCAGCACGTTCACCCTCATCTGTGCCTTCTCGGAAGGCAGGACGTAGGGCGGATTGCTGAGGATCAGGTCGAAAGGACCGTATGGGAACTCCTGCTCCGTATCCAGCACGTCAGACTTGACGAAGGTCGGAGCCACTGCCTGGCGGGACTTCAGTTCGGAAGCGAAGTCCTGCGTACGCGCCACTTCCAAAGCGTCCTCGCTAATGTCCGTGCCTACGACCACTGCTCCTGGTAGATTCAATGCAACGCTCCACGCAATGCAGCCCGATCCCGTGCAAAGGTCCAGCACCCGCACCGGCTCCGCGCCCTTGCCGTAGGCATCGCGCATCCTTTTAATGCGCGATGCGTGCTGCAGCGCGTCCCGCACCAACAGTTCAGTCTCGGGACGAGGTATGAGCACGGCTGGTGTCACCCTGAAGCGAAGGCCGCAGAAATCGGCGTAGCCAAGGGCGTACTGCAGAGGCATTCCGCGGCTCAGATCTTCCAACTTAGTCAGAAGCATATCGGAATCAGCCTTGGAAATCTCGTAATCGGGGTTGACTATGTGAGTGTAGTTCTTTATCCCAAGCGTCTCCTCGCACAGCATCAGGATCATCTGGCGCGCCTCGGGCGTGGGATACAACGGTTCAAGGGCCTTTATGCCCTGATCTATGAACGCGTTGAGGAGCATTGTCTACTTTTTGATTCCTCCGAACTTGCCGCCCTTCTTCATAGAACTGAAGATGTTGCCTCCGAAGTCGGTGATCTTGAAGGAAGCCTCGCGGCTGCGGGCGAAAGCGAGGTCTATGAGCTTGTCAGCCAACTGGCCGAAGTCAATTCCACTGTAATCCCACAGATAGTTTGAAAGGGAACCGGGGATGGTGTTTATCTCGTTGACATAAACCCTCTTGTCCTGCTCGTCCTTGATAAAGTCGATCCTGGCCACGCCCTCGCAGTTGAGAACGCGGAAAGTCTTCTTGGCCAGGTTCTTTACAAGGGCTGTCTCGTCATCGGAAATCTTGGCGGGGAGTTCGCGCTTGAGGCTCTGCATTCCCTTGGATTTGGTTCCGGGGTTCATATACTTGTCTGAGTATGTGAGGATTTCTCCGCTGCGCATAGGCACTTCGCATACAGACGCCTCGCACTCCTCGTAGTTGCCCAGCACGGAGCAGTTGACTTCTTTGAGTTTCTCAACCAGTTTCTCCACTATGATTCGGGTGGTGAAAGAGCAGGAATACTCTATGGCCTCAACCAGGTCTTCCCTGTTGTGGGCGGGGCGTATTCCCACGCTGGAGCCGGAATTGGCCGGCTTAACAATTACCGGATAAGACAGTTCCTTCTCTACGGACTCAATTACAGACTCCCTGTTCTGGTACCACTTCTTGTCGCTGAACCAGACATAGTCGACAACCGGGATACCGCTGCTCTGGAGAATCATCTTCATTGTAATCTTGTCCATTCCGTTGGCGGATGCGAGTACGTCGCAGCCTGCGAAAGGAATGCCTATGGACGCCAGTACGCCCTGGATGGTTCCGTCCTCACAGTTGGTGCCGTGAAGCGTAGGCAGCACCACGTCCAGTTTTGCAGCCGGCTTGCGGTTGAAGAGTCCCTTGGAGTTGTAATACAGGTTGTGGTCGCCGTAGACGGTCTTGAGATATACTTCCTGGCAAGACTTGAACAGGCTGTCCATATCCTTGTAGTTGGACATCTCGAGGAGAGCGTCTCCCGTATACCACTTGCCGGTCTTGGCAATGTAGATGGGAATGATCTCGTATTTCTCCCTGTCCATAGCCTCCATTGCCTGGAGAGCTGTCACTACTGAAATCTCATTTTCTACTGAGCGTCCCCCAAAAAGGACTCCTACGTTAATTTTCATACTCTGTTATTTGAAAGTGTCCGGTAAATCGTTCTCGTACAGTATGGCGTCCCCCGCCACGGCAAGACGCCGTATCTCGGCCGCGGCCTCAGCGAGGTCCTGGGCGCAGATGATGTCATTCTTGGACATTCCGCCCTCCACCGCGCCTTTGTATATGGCGTTCTTGTTCAGTTTGTTCACAATGATAAGTTTGTCGGCTGCGGCTGCTATGCGGCGGCCGAACTCGCGGCAGGCCTCCTCCTGCTTCTTGCCAAGTTCCACGAAGCCGGGAGTCACCACTATCCTGGTGGCGCCTTCGGCCAGATTTAGGCCCCTGAGTACGTCCAAAGCCATCCTCGCCCCCTCGGGGTTGGAGTTGTAGGCATCGTCCAGGATGGTGAGTCCGCCTTTCTGGCTGACGAAGAGCCTGTGCTCAACCTGCTGCAGCTTGGCGATGGCCGTCTTCTGCTGGGCCTCCGACACGCCAAGGCGGTCTGCCACGGCCGCACCTGCCAGGATGTTCAGCACGTTGCACTCGCCCATCAGGGAGGTGTGCACCCTTGAGCGGACGCCGTCGTGGACAATGGTGAAGTCTGTGCCCGAAGGAGTGTACTTGATCTCATCCGCCCTGTAATTCAGCAGGCCGGAAGTGACTCCATATCGCAGCAGAGGGCAGTTGGAGGGCATGTTCTTGTAGGAAGCTATGCCCGGGGAGTCGGCGTTGATCACGCCGAGGCCGTCCTGCGGGAGGCTGCGTATAAGCTCGAACTTGGTATCCTGTATGTTCTCCAGGGTCTTGAAGGTCTCGAGATGCATCTCCCCTACAGAGGTTACGATTCCTATGGTAGGGTGAACCAGGTCGCAAATTTCCTTTATGTCGCCCGGCTGCTTAGCTCCCATCTCCACTATGAACACCTGATGGAAAGGCTGGAGTTTTTCGCGTATGGTCCTCACTACACCCAGGGTGGTGTTGAAATTGCCGGGGGTTATGAGGGTATTGTATTTCTCAGACAGGATGCGGTACAGGTAATTCTTGGTGCTGGTCTTGCCGTAACTGCCCGTGATGCCTATTATCACCAGGTCCGGGCATTTGGCCAGTTTGCGGGCGGCGTCTTTGTAATACCACTTGGAGATTGCCTTCTCCAGGGGAGAATTCACCAGGTTGCCCAGCAACACCATCAGTTTTCCGAGAACCAGGATGAGCAGTGCGGCATAGAAGAACGCATATGGACCGAACAGCCAGTAGAATGCCAGCAACAACAGTATTCCTATGACCATAGTAGTCACATACAGGCGTATTACCCTGGCGGTATAAACTATCTTTATCTTGTACTTTGTCTTGTACTCCCAATACGCGTAATACAGCATGATTGCGGCTGCCGCCAGCGCCAGATACTTGTTCCATACCAGTCCGCAGAGAAGCAGCAGAAGCCACCTGAGGTGTCCCAGGACCTGCTCCTTTGCCCAGTCTTTATAACGCTCCGGCTTATAGGAGTTCTGTTGGAACATCTGGATGTCGTAACGCAGCACGGCCAGCCAGCATAGCAGGAAACAAATGGCGAAAACTATGGTAACAACCTTTATCATACCTCTGTCACATTAAAGAAACTGGCCAGCACCCGCTTTGCCAGATATGGATTGTCCAGGAAAGAGAAGTGGCTGCCGCCGGGGACGGTGACGAGCCCTGAGTCAGGAATGAGCCTGTTCATCTTCTGCGCGTCGGAAAGAGGGGTGGCGGTGTCGGCCTCGCCCCAGAACAGCAGCGCGGGAGCCTTTATCAGGGGCATCCTGTCGCACAGGTCTTCGTTCACTACCTTGGACAGCACGGCCTTCATCTTTGGCGATGCGTTGCGGTAGTCGGCAGAGCCTGCCTTGGCGCGGCGCGCGTTCCACGCTTCGGGGTTGCGTAGTATCTTGTTGAAGAAGAACTTGGCAGCCTTGTAGGAATATACTTTCACATAGTACTTGAGGCTGCGGCGCGGCTTGACTCCTGCGGCGTCCATCAGGAACAGCCGGGAGCACGCGTTACGCGACGCATACAGGATGGCAACCCTTCCTCCGAAGGAGTGCGCCACTATGCCCGGATTCTCAATGCCCAGGTCCTTGCAGAACGCCTCCAGGAATTGGGTATACATTTCTACGCCCCAGACTGAATCCGGCTCTTCGGAAGTTCCGAAGCCCGGAAAATCCAGGGCATAAACGCTATAGTCACGGGACAGTACCGGTACGAGGCTGTCGAAAATGGCGTGGTCGCAACCCCAGCCGTGGAGCATCAGAACCGGGTTTCCCTGCCCGGTCAGCTCATAGAAGACATCCTTATCCCGATATCTGTAAAGCATATACTATTCGAAGTAGAAATCTTCGTCTTCAGTCTTCTTTACCACCGCGTCGGAATCTCCTCCGCTGCAGCTGAGGTCCAACTGCATTCCCGGAGGGCCTATGAAGCGGTCCATGTCGCTTACTCCCAAGGTACCGTCCTGCAGCACCTTCTTCATGAAGATACCCCAGATAGGAAGGGCCGCGGCCGCTCCCTGACCATAGGTCATGGATTCGAAATGAACCTGCGGGTCTTCGCCTCCGACCCATACACCTGCGGTGATGCTGGGGGTATAGCCGATGAACCAGGCGTCAGAGTTGTCATTGGTGGTTCCGGTCTTTCCTCCAATCTCTCCCTTCAGTTGGTAAACCGACCTCAGACGGGTTCCTGTTCCGGAGTTTACGACTCCCTGCATAAGGTTGACCATAAGGAAGGCCGTCTGCTCGCTGATTGCCTCCGACTTGCGGTTGGTGAACTCGCTCAGCAGGTTGCCCTGGCTGTCCTCTATCCTCGTGACGAAAATAGGACTCACGTAGACGCCCTTGGACGGGAAGGTGTTGATTGCAGATATCATCTCGTATGGAGCAAGGTCAGCAGAGCCGACGCACAAGGCCGGGACTTCGTCCACATGACTGTAGATTCCCATCTTGTGCATCATCTGGGCCATTGCCTGAGGGCCGAACTGTTTCATCAGGTAAGCCGATATGTTGTTGGAGCTGTTGGTAAGGCCCCACTTGAGAGTCACTGTACGGCCTATCCATTCGGAACGGTCGGTACTTCTGGGCGTCCAGGTATCGTTGCCCACGATGAAGGACTGGGGTACGTTGACCACCTGGTCGCACGGGGACATTCCCTCCTGCATAGCAAGAGTATAGAGGAACGGCTTGACCGTAGAACCCACCTGGCGTTTGCCCTGGCGCAGGTTGTCGTACTTGAAGAAACGGTAGTTGGGGCCGCCCACGTAGGCCTTGACGTGACCTGTAGAAGGCTCGATGGCCATGAACGCAGCCCTGAGGATTCCCTTGCAGTAGCGTATGGAATCGTCCGGGGTCATCAAGGTGTCTATGTAACCCGCCTTGTTCCAGGCGAAAAGCCTCATGTTCTGGGGCTCCGAGAAGGACTTCATTATGTCGCTCTCGGAAACGCCTTCGCTACGCATCATCCTGAAGCGGTCACTGTTGCGGCGGGCCTGGCGCATGATCCTGTCCACTATCTCCTGGTCGACGTCATTGGAGAACGGGTAGCGCCTCTTGCTGCGGGCCTCCCGGTCGAATGCCTGCTGCAGGTTTCCGCCCAGTTGCTCTTCAACGGCTTCCTCGGCGTATTTCTGCATCTTGTAGTTGATGGTGGTGTATATCCTGAGTCCGTCTTTGTCTAGGTTGTAGGATTCTCCGTTGGCCTTCTTGTTCTTGTTGAGCCATCCGTAGAAGTCGTCCACCGCCCAGGCGAGAGAGTCTGCGGCAAAGTCCTCCGGGAACTGGTAGTCGCTGCGCTTAGGCTTCTGCGCGTTCATGACGCGGCGGATCATATCCCTGAAATAAGGGGCGATTCCGGCGTTGTGGTCCTGCACCTGGTACTGGAGCACTATGGGGATCTGCCTGATGGAGTCTCTTTGCGCGTTGGTGAGCACCCTGTCTTCCAGGGGGAAGCCGGACTCCGGAGGGAGGTCTGTCTTGGCCATCCTGCCTATAACGAAGTTCCTTCTTTCAAGGGCGAGGTCAGGATTGAGCGTAGGATTGTACCTGGTGGGCTTGTTTATCATTCCTATGAGCATAGCGCTCTCTTCCACCGTGAGTTCCGAAGGCAGTTTTGCAAAGAACGTCTCGGAAGCGGCGCGAATTCCGAATGCGCTGCTGCCGAAGAAAATGGAATTGAGGTACATATCCATTATCTCATCCTTTGTGTAGTCCTTCTCCAGTTTTACGGCGGTAATCCACTCTTTTAATTTTATCCACACCATCTGGAACTTGTTCTTGATGGTGTCACGGGGATAAAGGGTCTTAGCCAGCTGCTGGGTGATGGTACTTCCTCCTCCCTGGCTTGTGTCCCTCATCAGGATGGTCTTGAAGAAAACCCTGGCGAGGCCCCTGAGGTCAATTCCGGAATGCTTGTAGAACCGGGCGTCCTCGGTTGCCACGGCAGCGTGGATTATATGGGGGGAAAGTTCGTTGTAACTGACGAAGGTCCTGTTTTCTATATGGAACGTTGTCAGGACTTCTCCGTCCTGAGCTATAACCTGGGTTGCGAGTTTGCTGTCAGGGTTCTCCAACTCTTCGAAAGAAGGAATCTTGGCGAAGAGCGCCACCGCCAGCAGAAGAAGGGCGACGGCGAGTACCGGGAGAGTCAAAAGACACCAGAAAATAGCTGTTATACGCTTCTTTGTTTCAGGTTTCATAGCCGATATTATAATTCACAAAATTAGCGATTAAATTTGGAAAATTGCCTTGATTGTGTTTTTCTTTGCAAAATCAAACAAAAATCGAGCAGTAATGGAGGGGAATTTGGTAATTGTTGAGTCTCCAGGCAAAATAAAGAAGATCGAGGAGTATCTGGGGAAAGATTATACTGTAAAGGCCAGCATAGGTCACATTCGTGACCTTCAGGACAATAAACTCAGCATAGACGTAGAAAACGGGTTCAGCCCCGAGTACGTCGTGCCCGCCGACAAGAAGAAAATAGTATCAGACCTGAAGAAGTCTGCAGACAAGGCCCAGACCGTCTGGCTGGCCTCCGATGCCGACCGCGAAGGGGAAGCCATATCCTGGCACCTGATGGAAACCCTGCAGCTTGATCCGGCCAAGACCAGGCGCATAGTTTTCCACGAAATCACAAAGTCCGCAATTCAGGAAGCCGTGAACAACCCGCGGCAGATAGATATGAACCTGGTGGACGCCCAGCAGGCAAGGCGCGTGCTTGACCGTCTGGTGGGTTTCGAACTCTCCCCGGTTCTGTGGAAGAAGATACAGCCCAAGCTTTCCGCCGGCCGCGTCCAGTCAGTGGCGCTTAGGCTCGTGGTGGACAAGGAAAAGGAAATCCTGGATTTCAATCCCACTCCATATTATATGATAGAGGGCCTGTTCGTCACTCAGAAGACAGGGTCTCCGCTCAAGGCCGTGCTGGAGAAGCGCTTCGCTTCGGAAGACGAGGCCAGAGCTTTCCTGTCGGACTGCATCGGGGCGTCATTCAGCGTTGGAGGAATAGAGAAGAAACAGAGCGTCAGGGTACCTGCCGCGCCTTTCACCACCTCCACCCTTCAGCAGGAAGCCGCGCGCAAACTGCGTTTCACCGTCAGCACCACAATGAGGGTTGCGCAAAGCCTGTACGAGCGCGGACTCATCACCTATATGCGTACAGACTCCACCAACCTGTCTTCACTTGCGCTGGGAACCGCCAAGAAGTTCATCACTGAGAACTACGGGCCCGAGTACTCCAGGACAAGGCAGTACAAGACCAGTGGAAGAGGGGCGCAGGAAGCCCACGAGGCCATCCGTCCCACCTTCATCGACAACACTGCGATAAGCGGCACCCCGATGGAGCAGAAACTGTACAACCTCATTTGGAAGAGGACTGTCGCCTCGCAGATGGCAGACGCCTCGGTAATGAACACCACCGTCAAGATAGACTGCGACAGACGCCCTGAGCGCTTCTCCGCACAGGCGATGACCATCCTCTTCGACGGATTCCTCAAGTTGTACATAGAGAGTTCCGACGATGCTTCCACCCAGGACAGCGAGACCGTGCTGCCGGAAATCAGCGTCGGCGAGGGACTGTCGTCCACCGCAATCAACGCTCTTTGCAAGTTCACGCAGCCGCCCCTCAGATATTCCGAGGCTTCCCTCGTAAAGAAACTCGAGGAACTGGAAATCGGCCGTCCTTCCACATATTCCCCCACCATCACCACCCTCACTTCAAGGCGCGGATACCTGGTGAAAGGCGACAAGGAAGGCAGAAAGTTCCAGGTGACCAACCTCAGCCTGAAAGGCTCCGCCATCAGTTCTTCCGTAAAGACTGAGACGGTGGGCGCCGAGAAGGGCAAACTCCTCCCTATGGACATAGGAATCATTGTCTCCGACTATCTCAAGGCCAACTTCCCAGGCATAATGGACTACGACTTCACTGCAAACGTAGAGAAAGACCTGGACAAGATTGCCAACGGAGAACTGGCCTGGAACAATGTGATATCCTCTTTCTACTATCCTTTCCACAAGAAAGTGGAGGATTCCCTCACGGACGGCCAGTACAACAGGATCAGCCGCGAGATAGGAACCGCTCCTGACGGAGAACTGATAGTGGCCAGGTTCGGCCGCTTCGGCGCATATGTCCAGAAGGGAGATCCTGAAAAGAAGCAGTACGCCACCCTGGCAAAGGGACAGCTGATAGAGAGCCTCACTCTGGAAGAGGCCCTGAAACTGTTCCAACTGCCCAGAAATCTGGGACAGATAGACGGCGCCGACGTGATTGTCACCAAAGGCAAGTACGGACCGTACCTCAAGTTCGGCGACAAGAACATAGCTCTCCCCCGTGGTACCGACCCTATGAAGATAAGTCTGGACGATTGCCGTGGCATAATCAGCCAGGCCCAGGAGAAAGTTGGCGCCAACGCCGTCCTGGCCGAGTTCAAAGACGGTGAAATACAAGTCATAAACGGCAGGTTCGGCCCTTACATCAAGTCTGACGGCAACAATTACAAGATTCCCAAAGGGGTTGAAGCGGCCGCTCTTACGCTGGAACAGTGTCAAGAAATTATTAACAACACAGAAATTGTGAAAAAAAAGCCTTCAAAATTCAAAAAAGTAAGTAAATAGGAGGAAATTTTTAATAATTTATCTATCTTAGAAGTCAGATAACGTTAATTATAACAATGGCTAAATATCAGATAGATCAGATTGACCAGAAAATATTGTCACTCCTGGTCAATAACGCAAGGATGCCGTTCCTTGAAATTGCACGCGAGTGCGGTATTTCCGGCGCCGCCATCCACCAGAGGGTTAAGAAACTTGAGGCTAACGGAGTAATCAAAGGCTCCAGGCTGCTTGTAAAACCGGAGGCCATTGGCCTTCAAGTCTGCGCTTTCGTGAGCCTTTCACTTTCTGAGAACAACAAGTACGCAGAGGTCATAACCTCAATCAAGAAGATTCCCGAGGTAGTGGAATGCCATTTCATCACCGGAAAGGCTTCCATACTGCTCAAACTGTTCTGCTTTGACAACAACCACCTGATGGAGATCCTTCTGAACACCATCCAGAAAATCCCATACGTCCAGTCTACAGAGACAATGATATCCCTGGACCAGGCGTTCGAACGCCAGATATGGGTAAAGGATTACAATTATTCCACAGAAGGCCTCAGCCCTGCTTCTGAATAATGGCCTTTGCCAGGAACAAGTCCTCGGCAGTTGTAATTTTGATATTGAACCTCTCTCCAAGCACGTAGGAGAGAGGTATTTTATTTCTCTCCACTACAGTAGCGTCGTCGGTGAAGGCTGTGTCGAAGGCCTGGTCGTACGCTTTTAAAAGAATTTCGGAATGGAATACCTGGGGGGTCTGTACGGCATATATCCTGGAGCGGTCCAGAGTCTCGGGAGAAGAACTGAGCCGGCCGTCGTTGTTGTCCAGGATCCTGAGGGTGTCCACGGCCGGAACCACCGGGATGGCCGAGCCGGTTTCGGCGGCAGTACGCACAAGTTCCTGCACCAACTGGGCGGATACTAGCGGACGCACAGCGTCGTGGACGGCCACTATGGCGCCGTCCGGCACCTTTGCGAGGGCGTTCTTTACGGAATGGAAGCGCGTGATGCCGCCCTTGACAACCATCTGCGGGACGGAGTAATTGCTCTTGAGGCAGTAATCCTCCCAATAAGAAATGTATTCCTTGGGAAGGACGGTTATGATCTTGGCGGAAGGGAGCGCGGAGGTCATAAGATCTATGGACCTGCGCAGGATGGGATGTCCCCCGAGGTCGAGGAACTGTTTGGGAATGTCGGCGCCCATACGGGCCCCGCTGCCGCCTGCTACCATTATGACATAAATTTCTCTTTCCATCCCTGTTTTTTTCTGCAAATTTAAACTTTTTTCGTACTTTTGAGACTCAAAGATTATTCTTAATTAAGTTCCTTAATTACTATGGCATTTTCATTCTTGAATCAAGAGCTTGCAATCGATCTCGGTACGGCCAACACCGTCATCTTCCAGAATGACCAGATAGCGTTGGACGAGCCCAGCATAGTTGCAATAGACAATAATACAGGAAAACTTCTGGCACTGGGAAGCAGGGCCAAACTGATGCACGAGAAAGTAAACCCCGCAATCAAGACCGTGCGCCCGCTGAGGGACGGTGTAATCGCCGACTTCAATGCCGCCGAAATGATGATCAGGGGCTTCATCAAGGAAGTGAACAACAAGCGCCGCTCCTTCTTCACCCCCAACCTCAAGGTGGTTGTGGGCATCCCTTCCGGAAGTACAGAAGTTGAGATCCGCGCCGTGCGCGACTCTTCCGAGCACGCCGGAGCCCGCGAGGTCTACCTGATTTACGAACCTATGGCAGCCGCCCTGGGAATCGGCCTCGAAGTAGAGGCGCCTAAGGGCAACATGGTAGTGGACATAGGCGGCGGTACCACCGAGATAGCCGTCATCTCCCTTGGAGGAATCGTGCTGCAGGACAGCATCCGCACAGCGGGAGACGTGTTCACCAACGACATCCAGTATTACCTCAAGCAGCAGCATAACATCAAGGTGGGAGAGATAACCTCCGAGCGCATCAAGATTGCCGTGGGTTCCGTAATCCCCAACCTCGAGGACGAGCCCGAGCCAATAGTCATAAGGGGACAGAACCTTATGACAGCCCACCCGGTAGAAGCCACCATCACCTATCAGGAGATTGCCCACTGCCTTGACAAGTCCGTTGCAAAGATAGAGTCTTCAATCCTGCATGTACTGGAGCAGACTCCGCCCGAGCTGTATTCCGACATAGTGGAGAACGGCATATTCCTTTCCGGAGGAGGATCCCTGCTCAGAGGCCTTGCCCAAAGGTTCACCGAGAAGGTCAACATTCCTTTCCACGTAGCCGAAGACCCTCTTCGCGCCGTGGCCAGAGGCACCTGCATCGCACTCAAGAACACAGAGCACTATTCGTTCCTTATGAGGTAATGCTTAAAAAGAGCAGCATAGTCTCCATTATCTTGACAGCAGCCATTTTCATTTTGTTGGAGGTGGCTGCGTTAAGTATGGTAATCCACGGAGGTGAACTGCAGAACATATGGATCTCCCGTTTTTCCCACAGCGTGATGAACACCCTGTGGGGAAGCAGCGAGTCCGTGAGGGACTACTTCTCCCTGAAAGGGCAGAACGAGGATCTGGCACGGGAGAACTACCGCCTCAACCTGCAGGTAACCCGCCTGCGCCAGGCCCTCGGCCAGGAAGAGGACGGATATGACATCGTTGGTGAAGGCTACGCAGGCGAGTTCAGGTTCATCCCCGCGTCCGTAGTCAAGATGAGCCGCAACAAGCAGCACAACTATTTGATAGTGAACAAGGGATACGAAGACGGAGTGCGTCCGCAAAGCGGACTCATCACCTCGCGCGGTGCCATCGGCATTGTGGAGGCGGTAGAAAAGCACTACTCCTACTGCATCTCCTTCATGAACAGCACTTTCAACGTCAGTTCAAGGATTGGTTCCCAGGGTGCGGTGGGCCCCCTTTCGTGGGACGGCCACTCTTCAAACAAAGCCATACTCCACGAGATTCCGCTCCAGACCATATTCTCACAGGGAGATACAGTGTTTACCAGCGGATACTCTTCCATCTTCCCTCCTGACATTCCTCTGGGCGTCATTACGGGCTCCAGCATTCAGGATGGAACTATGTACGACATTTACGTGACCTTGCTTGAAGACCAGGCCGCGCTCAGATACGTGACAATTGTAGACCACACCGGCAGGGACGAGATTATCCCGCTGGAACAGATGGAGGAGGAAGGCGATGAGGAGTAACCGGTTCTTTCTGATTTACCTGTGCATCGTGGCTCTCCAGATTCTGATATGCAACTATCTGAACCTGAGTTACTATCTGACGTTGAGCCTGCTGCCCGTGATAGTCATATTGATACCCGTAAGGTATTCTACCATTGCGGCTATGCTCATAGCGGCGGCGTCTGGTTTCGTCGTGGATATCCTGGGCGACGGGGTCCTGGGCCTCAATATGCTGGCCATCACCCCCGTGGCGCTGGCGCGCAAGGGGCTGCTGAGCATAGTATTCGGCCAGGAGGTCTTCGCCCAGAACGAAGACGTCACCATCAAGAAATACGGCATCATCAAGTTCATCGGCTTCATCGCAATTGCACAGGCCCTGTTCCTGCTCATATACATCCTGGCGGACGGCGCCGGAACCAGACCATTCTGGTTCAATGCCCTGCGTTTCGGCATCTCCCTGGTGACCGGCATCCTGGTATCTCTGTTCATTGCTGACAATCTCACCAAAGACTATAGGGAAAGATGATTCTGGAAAGGAAAACCAAGATTCTGATAGGTCTGGGAGTGGTTGCGGTCATTCTTCTGGCCAAGTTGTTCACCATACAGATCCTTGACCAGCAGTACAAGATAGACGCATCCAACAACTCCATGGTCTATGACATCATCTATCCCACGCGCGGAGTGATCTACGACCGTAACGGAGAAATCCTTGTCGGAAACAAGATTGCATACGACATACAGGTGACCCCGCGCGAGGTCCGCGCCTTCGACACCCTGGCCCTGGCCGACGCCCTCAACGTCTCTGTCGATTTCATACGCGACAGGATGGCGGAATACAAGAAAAACAGCCGCCGCATCGGTTTCCAGTCGGTAACAATGCTAAAGCAGGTTCCTTCAGAGACCTATATCCGCTTTGCCGAGATCCAGTACAAATTTCCCGGATTCAAGGGACACGTGCGCAGCATCAGGGACTATCCCATCAACGCCGGCGGCAACCTCCTGGGCTACGTCTCCGAGGTGGATGCGGATTACATCCGCAGGCACGAAGGAGAATACCGCAGCGGAGACTATGCCGGCAAAACCGGTATTGAGGCCGCCAGGGAAGAGGACCTTCGCGGAGAGAAAGGCTACAAGATTTACATCAGGGACTCGCACAACCAGATAAAGACAGCGTACCAGAACGGAGAAATGGACAAGGAGGCCGTGGCGGGAAGAAACATCACCACCACCATAGACGCCAGGCTTCAGCAGTACGGTCAGGAGCTTATGCAGAACAAGGTGGGAAGCGTAGTCGCCATCGAGCCCAAGACGGGAGAGATCCTGGCAATGGTATCCAGCCCCGGAATAGACGTGGAGATGCTCTCCGACATAGGTCAATACTACAACCAAATCTCCAATGACCCGTACAAGCCTATGTTCAACCGTACGGTGCAGGCCTCATATCCCCCTGGATCGGTATTCAAACTGATAAACGGCCTCATAGGCCTGGAAGAGGGAGTTCTCACTCCCGACAGGCAGTACCCTTGCAACCACGGATACGCATACACCACCAACCGCAAACTGGGTTGCCACGGCCACCGTTCCCCTTTGAATATGGAAGAGGCCATCATGATGTCCTGCAACGGATACTTCTGCTACGTACTCAAATCCGTGCTTGAGAACAGGAAGTACGAGAACGTGTCCGAGGCCTTCGATGTCTGGAGAGAGTACGTCACCAGTTTCGGCCTGGGAGAGAAGCTGGGCAGCGACTTCCCTTCCGAACTGGGTGGAAACGTCCCCACTTCCGCATATTACTCAAGGGTTTACGGACGCAACGGCTGGAGGTTCTCCACCATCGTCTCGCTGTCCATAGGCCAGGGAGAAATAGGCGTCACCCCCCTGCAGATCGCAAACCTCTGCGCCACCGTGGCTAACAGGGGCTGGTACATCACCCCGCACATTGTCAAGGATTCGGAGGGCATTGAGATAGATCCCAAATACCACGAGCGCAATTACACCAAGGTGGATACCAATGAGTTCAAGAAAGTGATTCAGGGTATGTGGAGGGCCGTGAACGAACCTGCCGGTATGGGCGGCACCGCCTATGCCGCCGCAGTCCCGGGACTTGACCTTTGCGGCAAGACCGGAACAGCCCAGAACCCTCACGGAGCCGACAATTCCGTCTTCATCTGCTTCGCGCCTAAGGACGACCCTCAGATCGCAATCGCAGCCTATATAGAGAACGCGGGATTCGGAGCCACCTGGGCCTGCCCTATCGCGTCGCTGATGGTGGAGCAGTACCTAACCGGCGGAATCCGCCCGGAGCGCAAATACGTCGAAGACCGAATCCTCAACGCCAACCTTATGCCGGCAAGACGATGAAAGACAGCAGCGACAGAGGATTGAAACAAGCCATAGACTGGAGGATAATAATCTATTATCTTCTGCTGGTCTTCATCGGATTCATCAACATATACGCATCCATCCATTCGTCGGAACCCAGCTCCATCTTCGACTTTTCAGTCAGGAGCGGAAAGCAGTTTGTGTGGATCCTCACAGGAATAGTCCTGGCTACGCTCATCTTGTTCGTGTTCAACCCGCGCCTGTGGGAGGTCATTTCCATACCGACATACCTGATAGTTCTGGTGCTGTTGGTCGCGGTCATATTCGTCGGGTCCGACGTGAAGGGATCGCACTCCTGGTTCAACCTGGGCGTCATCAGTTTCCAGCCTGCGGAGGTCTCCAAGATTGCCACTTCGCTGGTTCTTGCCACCATAATGAGCAAGACCAACTTCAAGATGTCCAACCTGAAGGACCTGCTGCTGGTGGCGGCCGTGATTGCGCTGCCCATGCTCATAATAATTGCAGAAAAGGAGACAGGTTCAGCCCTT